>NZ_JAOCLK010000022.1:0-73044 GCF_029845265.1 Ectopseudomonas oleovorans | reverse complement strand
GATGGGCCCGGATTACATCCGGCTACTGGCTATCGCCCGCAAGCGGGCTCCTACGGGACGGGTGAATACCTGTAGGAGCGGCTTCAGCCGCGATGTTCTGGTCCGCCCCCGGCATCCACGTTTCGTAGCCGGATGAAATCCGGGGGCAGTTCGCGCACCAGAAAAAGCTGTCGCGGCTAAAGCCCCTCCCACAAGCCCGCGGGGAACTGTGGGAGGGGCTGTAGTTCGAGCACATGGCCAGGCTTATCGCGGCTGAAGCGCAATGCCGCCCAGCCGCTCCTACGGGACGGGTGAATACCTGTAGGAGCGGCTTCAGCCGCGATGTTCTGGTCCGCCCCTGCATCCACGTTTCGTAGCCCGGATGAAATCCGGGGCCGTTCGAGCACCAGAAAAAGCTGTCGCGGCTGAAGCCCCTCCCACAAGCCCGCGGGGAACTGTGGGAGGGGCTTTAGCCGCGACTGGACATTGAGTGGTTCCCCGGATTTCATCCGGGCTACTCATTGATTATCGCCAGCAAGCGGGCTCCTGGGGGGCGTGGTTTGTTCTGTAGGAGCCGGCTTGCCGGCGAGCCTGGCAATCATCCCAGGCGATGACGCCGGGCTATCATTCCGTCAGCGTCATCAGAATATCGGCATACCAGGTGCAGTTCAGACCGAGGGCTTCGTCCTGATCCTCGTCGCGATTGCCCAACAGGCGCGTGGAATGGATGCCGAGCAGATGCCAGGGTAGCTCGCCATCGACGCTGGCACGCTTGACCACCGGCGCACCGCTCAGGCCTCGATGGGTGCGCCCGTCGGTGAGGAAGTAGCCCAGCCCGTGGAAACGCAAACCGAAGGACGATGCCAGCCCGGCATGACGCGCCACCGGCATGCGATGCAGGGTGTCCTGAAATCCCAGCGGGAAGCCGACCACCAGCAGCGTCGAGCCAATTTCTACATGTTCGTCGGCTTGTAGCAGGTGCTGCGGGGTGAAGGCCTGGTAGGCGCCGCCGTTGGGAAGAGCGGCCTGATCCAGCTCGATCACCGCCACATCGATCTCGCCTGCGCCATCCATGCCTTGTCGCCACAGCTGCTGCTCGCCGTCATACAGTGGGATGGCGAAGCTGACGGTGCTGGTCAGGTTGTCGGCATCGGTGTGCAGTTCGATCTGCAGGCTGTCCGGCTGGTGGCCATTGGGCTCGTCGAGGACGACATGGCGGCTGGTGACGAGAAACAGCCGTTGCTCCCGGCGGAAGAAGAAACCACTGGCGTTGGTCAGTATCTGCCCAGCGGCCAGGGTGGTGATGCGTGCAGCACTCAACATCAGGGAATCGATCATGCCAGGGCCTCCTGCCGGTGTGTGACTTATCGACTGACTACCAAAGCCGTGACAGGTTCGTCTGGTTGCATCGAGCCTGCGCCGCGGTGGATGTAACACGCGACATCCATCCGAGGCAGTGGCGGGGCGGTAGGGTGCGCTGTGCGCACCTTCGAATCACCGTAGTCACCGGTGCGCACAGCGCACCCTACACACATCACGGCGCGGCCGGCTGGTCCTCGTTGCGATCCAGCGCCACCTGGCGAATCGACAGGCGAATCTCGGCCGGCAGCACGCGCTTGGCGGCGCCTTCGGCCAGTTCGCTAAGCAGCGGATGATGGCTGAGCTTGCCGGCCTCGTCCTGGCGCAGCACGCCCTGATCCAGCAGGCTCTGGATGAAGTGGCGGAACAGGCTCTTGTCGAAGAACTCCGGCGCATTCAGGCCATGCAGGATCGACAGGCGCTGGGCCATGACCGTGCACAGGTCTTCCAGATCCTCGGCGCTGATCGCGTTCTGCCCGGCGTTGAGCAGCAGGGCGATGGCCATGTAGAAGCGCTGCAGGGTCTGCGCCACCGAGCGTGACAGCAACGTCAGCAGCACGAACTGGCGCGAGCTCGGCGCCGGGCGCAGGTACACGTCGCCCTCGACCTTGAGCAGGCCCTGTTCGACGAAGGCCGTCAGCCATTGGTCGATCACGCCTTCCAGCTCGCTCTGCTCCCAGCGGATGAACAGCTCGGACTGCAGATAGGGATACAGCGCGCCGGCATAGCGCAGGATCTGCTCGCGGCTGATCCGCGCGCTGCTCTGGAAGAAGCTGGCCAGCAGCGCCGGCAGGGCGAATATATGCAGCACGTTGTTGCGGTAGTAGGTCATCAGGACGGCGTTCTGCTCGTCCAGATAGAGAATCTTGCCCAGCGCATCCTTCTGCTCGGCCAGCAGGTCCATGCCCTTGACGTGCTCGATCAGCGCCGCGCCGTCGCCGTCCGGCAGGGTGGTGTGCGGCGAGTAGGGCACGGCGCGCAGCAATGCCAGGTACAGGTCGAGCACACGGGCCAGGGCGCGGTCGTCCAGCGCCAGCTTGCTGGTGGAGAGCAGCGCCAGGGCCACCAGGTTGACCGGGTTGATTGACGCCGCCTCGTTGAGGTGACGCGCCACGCGCTCGCCGAGGCGATTGGTGGTTTCATTGAGCCAGGCCGGGCGGTACTGCGGGCCCAGCTCCTGCTCACGCCAGCCGGGCTGCTGCTGGTCGAGGAATTCGGCCAGCTTGATCGGCTCGCCGAAGTTCACCGAGACCTGGCCGAAGCGCTGCTTGAGCGCGCCGAGCACCTTGAACAGGTCGAAGATCGATTCCTTCTTCTTGCTCGCGCCGCGCAGCTCGCCCAGGTAGGTGCGGCCCTCCAGCACCCGCTCGTAGCCGATGTACACCGGAACGAAGACGATGGGCAGGCGGTTGCTGCGCAGGAAGCTGCGCAGAGTGATGGCCAGCATGCCGGTCTTCGGCCGCAGCATGCGCCCGGTACGCGAGCGCCCGCCCTCGACGAAGTATTCGACCGGGAAGCCCTTACTGAACAGGGTGTGCAGGTATTCGTTGAACACCGCCGTATACAGCGGGTTGCCCTTGAAGGTGCGGCGCATGAAGAAGGCGCCGCCACGGCGCAGCAGGCCGCCAATCAGCGGCATGTTGAGGTTGATGCCGGCGGCGATATGCGGCGGCGTCAGGCCGTTGGTGAACAGCAGATAGGACAGCAGCAGGTAGTCGATATGGCTGCGGTGGCAGGGCACGTAGATCACCTCGTGACCCTGGGCGATATCGCGCACGCCTTCGATGTTGTGCACCTTGATGCCGTCGTAGATCTTGTTCCAGAACCAGCTCAAGACCAGTTCGAGGAAGCGGATCACCGTGTAGGTGTAGTCCGAGGCGATCTCGTTGCCGTAGCGCAGCGCCTGGGCTTCGGCCTTCTCCAGGCTGATCTTCTCGCGCTCGGCTTCCTCGGCAATCGCCTGGCGCACCTGCGGGGCGTGCACCAGGCCCTTGACCAGGTTGCGTCGGTGCGACACGTCCGGGCCGATCACCGCCGCCTTCTGGTTGCGGAAATGCACGCGCAGGATGCGATGGACCATGCGCAGGGTGCGCTCCTGGCCCTTGTCCTGCTCGACCAGCTCGCGCAGGTGAATCGGCGTGGAGAACTGCACGCGGGTCTTGCGCCCGAGAATCAGGATGCTCACCAGCCGGCGCAGGCGTCCGGTCACCGCCCAGCTGTCGGCGAACAGCAGTTTCCAGGGGCTGGTCTCGCGATCGGGCGACTGGCCCCAGAACACGCTGACCGGCACGATCTGCGCGTCGTCCACGGCATGCTGGCTGAGGGCGGTGACCACCCGATCGAGGGTCGGCGAGATGCCGCGCTTGTCCTGGCGGCCGAACCAGTCCGGCTCCGGCGTCAGGTAGAAGAAGGCCGCGGGTTCGATGTGTTCCCCGACCGCCACCGGCAATACCGGGCGTGGCAGGCCGGCTTTGGTGCACTCGCGGTCGACCACCGCCAAGTCGCTCACCGAGGGCTGCTGCAGCACGTAGAACACCGGCTTGCTGCGGTCGAGCTTGAGGGTGAAGGCGGACTGGTTGATGGTTTCCGAGCGTACCCAGAGGTACAGCAGGCGGCGCAGCGCGCTAAAGGCCATGCGGCGGAAGGGGGAGCGGGTCATACGGACTCTTGAACAGTTAAACGAGCGGATGCTCGGGAAGGGCGCTAGTGTGCCGCAAGCCGCATATGGCGGGCAAAAAACTTCCGGGAGAAGTTTTTGACGTCGCTCCGCGACGGCCCTTGAGGTGGCCGCCATGGATGGCAGGACACAAAAAACTCTCGCGTCCAGGCCGTCAGCCCGGCCAGCATGCAGGCAGCGTATGACGAAAAAACGGTCGACTACTCAGTAGCCGTTGATCAACAGAACCGTAAAGCGGGTCTCGGGTTCCCGATCAGAATGCCGAGTCAGGCTGACTCGATGGTGCGGATCGCCTCCTGATCTGCTGGTTGCGTTGGTGTACCGGGTAGGAGCGAGCTCTGCTCGCGAAGCTTTTGCGCTCGGGGATTCGCGTGCAGAGCTCGCTCCTACAAATGTCCTTATAGGGGGGGCGCAGCGTCGTAGGGTGGGCTTCAGCCCACCAAGTTGTGATTTCGCAATCCACTTGCTGCAACGCGAACCCCTCACGCCAATTTCATCACCACCACACCAGCCGCAATCACCGCGCACGCCAGCAGACGAATCGGCCGCAATCTCTCCTTGAGCAACACCACCCCCAGCAGCACAGCGAACACCACGCTGGTCTCGCGCAGGGCTGAAACCAATGCCACCGGCGCCTGGGTCATGGCCCAGATAACGATGGTGTAGGCCGCCATCGACATCGCCCCGCCGGCCAGCCCGCCACGCCAATGCGGGCCCAGCTGCAGGAAGGCGCGCGGCCCACGGCTGATGGCCAATACCGCCGCCATCACCACGCCGTTAACGGTGAACAGCCACAGCGAATAACTCAGCGCATCGCCATTGCTGCGTGCGCCCATGGCATCGCTGAGGGTGTAGCCGGCGATGAACAGTGCCGTCATCAACGCACAGCCCAGCATCGCCCCCTGTGGCGCCTTGTGATGGCCGCCGCGCAGCGCCATCAGCCAGATGCCCAGCACCAGAACCAGCAAACCCAGCAACTGCAGGGCACCGAGCCCGTCCTGCAACAGCAGCAGTGACAGCAAGGCGACCATCAGCGGCGAGCTGCCCCGCGCAATCGGATAGACCTGGCCCAGGTCGCCGTACTGGTAGGCGCGGGCGAGAAAGAAGTTGTAGCCGATATGCAGCAACGCCGACAGCGCGATCCACGGCCAGGCCGAGGCTTGCGGCAGCGCCACCAGCGGCAGGGCGCAGAGCGCCACCAGGCCAGCACCGATCTGGATCAGCGTGGCGGTGAGGAAGCGATCCAGACCAATCTTGAGCAGAGCGTTCCAGCCGGCATGCAGGGCAGCGGCGGCGATGACGGCGAGAAAGACCGTGGTTTCCAAGGCGGGCCTCGAAGACAGGCGGTTATCGAAGAAATTGAGCAGGAGCCGTGCGGATGCCGCTCGGCTCGACGTGATGTGGCTGAGGCGCCGTGTCGGTCGTCAGTCTGGCGCAAGCTCGATTTTCGGGCAAAACCCATTACCGCATGATGGCAGCACAGTGGCGCAACAGTGCCTATGATTCAACGCAAGGCGATGGATCACGCCCCGCGACGCTGAACCAAAGGGCAACAGACCCTTGTCCTCGACAACTAGAAACAGCCCGCCCGTGAATGGCTTGGAGAACAAGGCGATGACCCCGCCCAGCACGCCGATTGACGCACATGACGCCGTCGCTCGACGCCCTCGAATCGCAACACCCTTGAACCTGCTGATCGTTCTGGCGAGTGTATTCGTTGCCGTTGTCTGGCTGATCACCCTGCAACGCATCGCCTTCGAACGTGAGCAGGCGCTGACTGCGGAAATGAAAGCCAACTCCAGTCTGGCCATCGCTTTCGAGCAGCAGGTGTTCCGCGCGCTGAAGGCGGCCGAGCAGGTGGCGGCTTTCGTGCGCGAGCAGTACCGCCGGCAGGGTAAGGCCATCGACCTGCGCCGCTGGGTCGAGGAGGGCATAATCCGCGAGGAGATGTTCACCATCGTCAGCGTGGTGGACGAGCAGGGCGATATCGTCAGCAGTAGCCAGGACACTGGCCCGGTCAACTACGCCGACCGCGAGTTCTTCACGGCGCAGCGCGATGCCCGTATCGATCACCTGTTCATCAATCAGCCGGTACTCGGGCGGGTTTCCGGGCGTTGGCTGATCCCCATGTCGCTGCGTATCGAGCGCGATGACGGCAGCTTCGCCGGCGTCGTGGTGATGGCCGTGCGTCCAGAGGACGTCACGCGTTTCTTCCAGCAGGTCGATCTGGGCCCGCAGGGGCTGTTGGAGCTTGCCGGCCTCGACGGCGTGATACGTGCGCGCAAGATCGGCGCACGTAGCGAATTTGGCCTGGGTGCCGAGTCGCTGGCCTGGTTCCAGCGGCAAAAGCTGCACGGCGCCGATGATTTCCACGACAGTGGCGAGGCGCTCGATGGCGTCGCCCGTATCGTCAGCTACCGCACCATGACCGGTTATCCACTGATGATTACCGTGGCCACCGCCTATGACGAGGAGATGGGCACGACCTTGCAGCGGCGCTCCACCTACCTGATGGCCGCAGTCGGCGTCACCCTGGTGGTCATGCTGTTCGTTGGCCTGCTGGCGCTGATGCTGGTTCGCCAACGTGCGGCCACCGATGCCCTGCAAGGCAGCGAAGCGCTGTTTCGCGCCACCTTTCACCAGGCGGCCATGGGTATCGCCCACATCAGCCCCGAGGGTCGGATACTGCGGGTCAACGAGAAATTCGCGCGCATGCTGGGGCGCCCGCCCGAGGCGCTGCAAGGCGCCAACATTTTCGACCTGAGCGACGCCGAAGTAGCTGCCGCCGCCCGCAGCTTTCTGAGTGAGCAACTGGTCAGCGAGGCTCGTGCGCTTTCCCCGGAAATCGAGAAAACCTATCGGCGTGAGGATGGCTCGCTGATCTGGGTATGCGAGGCCTCGAGCGTCGTCCGCAACCGCCATGGTCACCCGGAGTTCCTGGTGCTGGTCACGCAGGACATCACCGAGCGCAAGCACCTGGAAGCGCGCCTATGTCATGACGCCGAGCATGACGCCCTCACCGGGTTGGCCAACCGCGTCAGGTTCCACCAGCGACTCGACCAGGCGCTGGAGTCCGTGCGCGACCAGCAGCTGTGCGCCGTGCTCTATATCGACCTGGATGGATTCAAGGAAATCAACGACCGCCACGGTCATACGGCCGGCGATAGCCTGCTGCAGATGGCCGCCAGGCGGCTGGAAGGTTGTGTGCGCAGCACCGACACGGTCGCACGCTTCGGCGGTGATGAGTTCGGCATCGTCCTCGGCAATCTGCACGGCAGTCAGGAGTGCGAGACCGTGGCGCTCAAGGTTCTGGATGTGCTGGCCAAGCCGTTCGATCTGGACGGCTGCATGGTGCGGATATCGGCGAGCGTGGGCGCCGCTCTGTTTCCGCTGCACGCTGAAGGCGGCCAGGACCTGCTGAAACGTGCGGACCAGGCCATGTACGCGGCCAAGCACGCGGGCAAGAACCGCTTTCACAGGGCTGAAGGATAGGGCTGATGATGGCCTGAACAGCCATCGCCGGATCTTCGCCTGAATACCTGTGACGGTTACTGGACCGCGACAAGCTGAGTCGAAACGCCCTGTTCGCCAGCCACCAGCAGCTGCCTGCGCCATTTCCACTCCAGCATGCCCAGGCCTGCGACGGATGCAGCCTCGCCGAGCACATGACAAAGCCCCGGTAGCGTCATGAGCGGGGCAAAGATCGTAGCGATGCCAAGGCATGCCAACGCCCAGAGTCCGTTGGCCACTGCCAGCAGCTTGATTAGCGCTTCGGCGCGTCGCAGGCGAATCGCCAGCGAAATGGAAAAGCAGGCGTAGGCGATATTGATCGCGCCGATGAAGCTCAGCAGCTCGCCGGGCAGGGCATACCAGCCGCTCAACCAGGGGGGCCAGCAACAGAACCACAACGCCCGTGCTCGCAGCGGCCATGCAGTCCAACCAGAGGAGATGCCTGATCATTTGAATCACCTCCTACCGTGCGGTGGATGTTTCTGTGTCTGTGGGAGAGAGCTTTCTGCTCTGGCATCCTGCTTCGCTCTACCTCCTGCGTCCATGCAGTCGTAGCCGCGATTGCTGGCGAGCAAAGCGCCCCCGTATTTCATCGGGCTACGAGAAATCTTATTGGCCCGCTGTAACGCCCGCATCCCTGCCTCGTCCATTGCTGCGAGGGCGCCAACCTGGCGCCGTATTCGAAACCGATGGAGAGATGCCAATACCCTGACTGCCACCTAGGGTCTGTTGCCGTTTCGACGCGGCCGTGCGCGAAACGGCAACAGACCCTAGGGCGCTGCACTGCCGAGTTACATGGCGTTCACTGCCCACGCCACCAGCATCCCCTTCGCTGAGCAGGAACTGGCCGGCGGCTACAGCCTGACCGCTGCCGAGAAGGCGCAGGAAGGCTCCCGTATTGAAGGCACGTGCAGTGGCGATAAGAACGAGTAAGGGCGCCGGGAGGACTGATATGCCATTGGCAAACCTCACCGGTGCCGGCCGTGGCTGCGCTCGTGGCGCTTTTCATCAGCGGGGCATGGCGATGGTTGAGTCTCGACTACTGGCTGGCACGGCGTTTCCGGCCATATCGCGCTAGCCCAGCGGATTATCCCGGCGCCGGCTCTCGCGAAACTCGCCCGGCGTCTGCCCGGTCCAGCTCTTGAAACTGCGGTGGAACGAGCGTGATTCGGTGAAACCGAGATAACAGGCAATGTCCTGAATCGCCAGGTCGCTGCGCAGCAGGTAATGCTCGGCCAGTTCCTGACGCAGCTCGTCGAGTATCTGCTGATAGCTGGTGCCGGCCTGCTGCAGGTGGCGCTGCAGGGTGCGCACGGTCATGTCGAATTTCTCCGCCACCCGTTCCTTGCGCGGCAGGCCGTCCTTGAGCAGCAGGCGCAGGGCGTTCTTCACCCGGCGCGGCAGCGGCTCGTTGTCGTCCAGCCCGGCCATCAGGGTAAGGGCATGTTCTTCCAGGGTGCGCAGCAGGTTGGCGTCGGCCTGGCGCAGCGGCACGCCGAGGTAGTCCAGCGGCACCAGCAGGGCGTTGCAGGGCTGTTCGAACCGCACCGGGCAGCCGAACAGCTGCTGGTATTCAGCCAGTTCGGTGGCGGCCGGTTGCGCGTGTTCGAACCACACCTCACGCGGTGAATGCTCGGAGTCGGCGATCCAGCGGGCGTACAGCAGCCAGGAGGCGAGCACGTTCTCGACCATGTGGCGGCGCACGTCCGGTGCCTGATGACGGCAGCTCCAGATTAGTCGTACGTGATCCTCGGCCGCCTCGATACGGCTGGTGCCCATGTCGCCCACCAGCTTCTCGTAGGGCACGATGCGGCCCATGGCCTCGCCGAGGGTGGCACAGTTCATGGCGATATAGCCGAGCACGCGCCACGAGCCGGGCTGGACGAAACGCGCCGAGTGCAGGCCGAACAGCGGGTCGCCGGACACCTCCAGCAGATGCGCCAGCAGGCGTTCGTGTACCTCGCTGGGAATCCGCTTGCCATTGTCGGCCAGATCCTGCGCCTGGACACCGGCTGCCGCGAGCGCACGGTCGATATCCAGACCGAGCTGTTCGGCCTGGCGCAGGTACTTGAGCAGGGCGGGAACCGAGGTATAGCCGAGGTTTTCCATGGATTATTCTTGTTCTGCGATGCCTGTCTTGATTGGCGATAGCGCTTGTCCCGATTCGACAGTGACGGAAATCGGCGGCTGGCTAGTATAGGCAGCCGTAAGTGCTGATCGGAATGGGGGATGCGATGCGACGCTGGAACGGATGGGGTGACGAAGCGACCGAGGTTGAACTGCCGGCCCATGGCGAGGCCTTTCTCGCTGAACTGGTCGGGCCGGGCCAGCGTCTGGTCGACGCCAGCCTGCAAGACGTGCTGGCGCGTGTGCCGGCCTCACGTCTGGCTCCCAACCCGCTGATCAGCCAGGACGCCGAGGTACGAGTGCGTCACGCCCGTGGCCAGAGCCTGCCGGACTGGCTGGCCATGCGCTCCGGCGAGTTCGGCCTGTTTCCCGATGGCGTCGCCTGCCCGGAAAGCGCCGAGCAGATCCGCGAGCTGCTGGCCTGGGCGCAACAGCATGACGTCACCCTGATCCCATACGGCGGCGGCACCTCGGTGGCCGGCCACATCAACCCGCAGGCCGGCCAGCGCCCGGTGCTGACCCTGTCGCTGGAGCGCATGACGCGCCTGCTGGATATCGATGAGGACAGCCTGATCGCCACCTTCGGCCCTGGCGCCAATGGCCCGCAGGTGGAAAGCCAACTGCGCGCACGCGGCTACACGCTGGGCCATTTTCCGCAGTCCTGGGAGCTGTCGACGCTTGGCGGTTGGGTCGCCAGTCGCTCCAGCGGCCAGCAGTCGCTGCGCTACGGGCGCATCGAGCAATTGTTCGCCGGCGGCAAGCTGGAAACTTTCGCCGGTACCCTGGAGATTCCAACCTTTCCGGCCTCGGCCGCCGGGCCTGATCTGCGCGAGCTGGTGATGGGGTCGGAAGGGCGCTTCGGGGTGATCTCCGAGGTGCGCGTGCGCATCAGTCGCCTGGCCGAGCAGGAGCGTTTCTACGCGGTGTTCCTGCCCAACTGGCAGCAGGCGCTGAGCGCCATTCGCAGCCTGGCCCAGGCGCGCGTGCCGCTGTCCATGCTGCGCCTGTCCAACGCCATCGAAACCCGTACCCAACTGGCCCTGGCCGGTCACCCGCAGCAGATTGCTCTGCTGGAGAAATACCTGGCTCTGCGCGGCGCCCGCGACGGCAAGTGCATGCTGACCTTCGGCGTTACCGGCAGCCGGGTGCAGAACGCCGCCTCGCTGAAACAGGCACGGCGCTTGCTGAAAGGTTTTGACGGTGTGTTCACCGGCACCCTGCTGGGCAAGAAGTGGGAGCAGAACCGCTTTCGCTTCCCCTATCTGCGTCATGGCCTGTGGGAGCGCGGCTATCTGGTGGATACCCTGGAAACCGCCACCGACTGGTCGAATGTCGACAACCTGCTGAATAAGGTTGAGGCCAGCCTGCGTGACGAGCTGGCCGGCGAGGGCGAGCGTGTGCACGTGTTCACCCACCTGTCGCACGTCTATGGCGAAGGTTCGAGCATCTACACCACCTACGTATTCCGCCCCGGCAGCGACTACGCCGAGGCCATGGCGCGCTGGCAGCGCTTGAAAGCGGCGGCCAGCCGCACCATCGCCGAGAATCGCGGCACCATCAGCCACCAGCACGGCGTCGGCCGCGACCACGCTCCCTATCTGGTGGCGGAGAAGGGCGAGCTGGGCATGGCCACGCTGCGCAGTCTGGCCACGCATTTCGACCCCGACCAGCGCCTGGCGCCTGGCGTGTTGCTGCAGGACTGAGCATGGAGCCCTGGAACGCCACCTGGCGCACGCGCGCGCTGCCTGAACTGGCCGCCCGCGACTGGGATCTGCTGGTGATTGGCGGCGGTATCTGCGGCGCCGGCATCCTCCGTGAGGCGGCGCGGCGCGGCTGGCGCTGCCTGTTGCTGGAGCAGCGCGACTTCGCCTGGGGCACCTCCAGCCGCTCGTCGAAGATGGTGCACGGTGGCCTCCGTTACGTTGCCAAGGGCCAGCTGGGGCTGACCCGCGACTCGGTGCGCGAGCGCCAGCGCCTGCTCGGCGAGGCGCCGGGGCTGGTGGAGCCGCTGAGCTTCGTCATGCCGCACTATCGCGGCGGCTTTCCCGGGCCGAAGGTCTTCGGCGGCCTGCTGAGCCTGTACGACGCCCTGGCTGGCAAACGCAATCACCTGTTCTACCCACTGCAGCAACTGCGTTACCTGGCGCCGGGCATTCGCGAGGACGGCCTGCTCGGTGGCACGCGCTTTTTCGATGCGGTAACCGACGATGCCCGTCTGGTGCAGCGCGTGCTGGGCGAGGCGCGCGCCGAAGGCGGCGAGGCGCTTAATGGCATGCGCGTGGTCGAGTTGCTGCGTGAAGCGGGGCAGGTGGTCGGTGTGCTCGCCGAGGATGTGGAAACGGGCAACCGCTACCGCCTGCGTAGCCGAGCCGTGGCACAAGCCACTGGTGCCTGGGCCGATCGCCTGCGCCAGCCTGGCAATGGTCGCATCCGTCCGCTGCGTGGTAGTCACCTGCTGCTGCCTAGCTGGCGCCTGCCGGTGGCGCATGCCTTCAGCTTTATGCACTCGGCCGATGGCCGGCCGGTGTTCGTCTTCCCCTGGGAAGGCGCAACGGTGATCGGCACCACCGATCTGGATCATGCGGACGAGCTCGATCATGAAGCCGCCATCAGCGCTGAGGAGGTCGACTACCTGCTGGCTGCCTGCGACCGGCAGTTCCCGACCGCCCAGGTGAGCCGTGCCGACGTGCTGTCGACCTGGGCCGGCGTGCGCCCGGTGGTGAGCGATGGTGGCAGCGCACTGAAACCCTCCGACGAGAAGCGCGAGCATGCTCTGTGGATCGAGCCGGGCAGCGTGACGCTGGCCGGCGGCAAGTTGACCACCTTCCGCCTGCTGGCGCTGGAGGTGCTGCGTGCCTGCGCGGGTTTCGTTGGCAAGCCAGTGGATGATCAAGGCGGCGCGGTCTTCGCTGCGAATACGCCGACACCGATGCCGGCGTTGAGCCCGGCGCAGCAACGCCGCCTGGCTGGGCGCCATGGCCGCCAGCTGGGTGAGGTACTGCGCTTGGTCGACGAAATCGGCGCTGATTGCGTCGCCGGTACTGACACCTTGTGGGCCGAACTGGCTTGGGCTGCCGAAGGCGAGCTGGTACTGCACCTGGACGACCTGCTGCTGCGCCGCACCCGCCTGGGCCTGCTGCTGGCAGGTGGCGGCCGCGCCGAACTGCCGCGTATCCGCGCGCTATGCCAACCACGGCTGGGCTGGAGCGATGCTCGCTGGCAGCAGGAACAGGCGGATTACCTGGCGTTGTGGCAGCGCTGTTACAGCCTGCCGGGAACGGTGGTTGAACAACCCCCTCTCCCGCTTGCGGGAGAGGGCTGGGGAGAGGGAAAGCGTTTATCTGCCGGCCACTCTGCGCCAGACGAACCACCCTCTCCCCCGGCCCCTCTCCCATAAATGGGAGAGGGGAGACATAACAAGAAGGATCACACCTTGAGCGAACCAAGCTACCTGCTGAGCATCGACAACGGCACCCAGAGCGTGCGGGCGCTGCTGTTCGATACTCAGGGCAACCTGCTCGCCAAGGGCAAGGTCGAGCTGGATCCCTATTTCTCCAGCCAACCAGGCTGGGCCGAGCAGGACCCGGAATATTACTGGGCCAGCCTCGGCGAGGCCTTCCGCCTGTTGTGGCAGCAGGTGGACATCGACCGCAGCCTGATCCGCGGCGTCGCCGTGACCACCCAGCGCGGCAGCATCATTCATGTCGATGAGCAGGGCACGCCCCTGCGCCCGGCGATTCTCTGGCTCGATCAGCGTCGTGCCGAAGTGGCCGGGCGGATAAAGGGCCTGTGGGGCCGGCTGTTCAAGCTGGTGCGCGCCGAAGAGGCGGTCGATCACTTTCGCGGCCAGGCCGAGGTCAACTGGGTCTCCCAGTTTCAGCCGGACATTGCGGCACGCACGCACAAGGTGCTGTTGCTTTCGGGTTTTCTCACCCATCGCCTGTGCGGCCGCTTCGTCGATTCCACCAGCAGTTGCGTGGCCTACCTGCCGTTCGACTACAAGCGCCTGCGTTGGGCCTCCCCTGGCGACTGGAAGTGGCAGGCGCTGAAGGTGCGCCGTGAGCAACTGCCTGAGCTGTTCAAGCCGGGTGAGCGACTGGGCCAGATCAGCGCCGAGGCCAGCCGCCATACCGGTATTCCGGAAGGCCTGCCGCTGATTGCTGCTGGCGCCGACAAGGCCTGCGAGGTGCTGGGTTCCGGTGCGCTGGAGCCCAGCACGGCGTGCCTGTCCTATGGCACCACGGCGACCATCAACACCACACGCAGCCGTTATCTGGAAACCGTACGCCTGATTCCGCCCTATCCGGCGGCGCTGCCGGATCACTTCAACACCGAGGTGATGATCTATCGCGGCTTCTGGATGGTCAGCTGGTTCAAACGCGAATTCGGCCTGCGCGAGATGCAGCGGGCCGAGGCGCTGGGCGTGTCCCCCGAGGCGCTGTTCGACGAGCTGGTCAACGCCGTACCGCCGGGTTCCATGGGCCTGATGCTGCAGCCGTACTGGACGCCGGGCATTCGCGAGCCGGGATTGGAGGCCAAGGGGTCGATCATCGGCTTTGGCGACGTACACACCCGCGCGCATCTGTATCGGGCGATTCTGGAGGGTTTGGCCTACGCCCTGCGCCAGGGCAAGGAGCGTATCGAAAAACACTCTGGCACCCGCATCGAGCGCCTGCGCGTGTCCGGTGGTGGTTCGCAGAGCGATGCGGCGATGCAACTGACGGCCGATATCTTCGGCTTACCGGCCGAGCGTCCGCACCTGTACGAAACCAGCGGCCTGGGCGCGGCGATCAATTGCGCGGTAGGTCTGGGTTTGCACCCTGATTACCCGAGCGCCATCGCCGCCATGACTCGGGTTGGTCAGGTGTTCCAGCCGAACCCGGAGGCCCAGCGCGTTTACCAGCAGCTCTACGGGCAGGTCTATCAGCGCATGTACCGCCAGCTCAAGCCGCTGTACCAGCGCATTCGCAAGATTACCGGTTATCCGGCGTAGGGCATGGTGGCGTAGGGCGGACTCAGGAGCGCCAGCGAACAGTCCGCCGTTCCTCGGTGCTACACAAGTCCAGCGGCGTACTGCTTCGCGACAACTGCATGGATGCAGGAGGTAGAGCGACGCAGGAAGCCAAAGCCGAGTACGCCCTACGTCACTGGCGATGCCGTTAATCAATGATCGCCAGCAAGCTGGCTCCTACAAAAAAGATCGCCCTCCTAAGCGGAGGGCGATGGTTTGTGCATCAGGCGACATCCACCAGCACGATCTCGCTATCTTCCTGCGCCTCGATGCGAATCAGCGTTTCATCGGCGATGGCCACGCCATCACGCGCCTTGACGGCCACACCGTTGACGCTGAAGACACCAGTCGCGCCCACCAGATAGGCCTTGCGACCCGGTTGCAGGGCGTATTCGGCGCTCTCTCCCGCCTTGACCGTGGCAGCCACCAGGCGCGCGTCGGTACGGATGCGCAGGGCGTCGACATCGTCCTCGTAACCGCTGGCCAGGGTGACGAAGGCTCCGGAGCGGTCGCCTTTGGGGAAAGGCTTGGCGCCCCAGGATGGCGGCAGGCCGGCCTGGTTCGGCTGAATCCAGATCTGGAAGATCTTGGTGGTTTCATTCTCCAGGTTGTACTCGCTGTGGGCGATGCCGGTACCGGCGCTCATTACCTGCACGTCGCCGGCCTCGGTACGACCTTTGTTGCCCAGGTTGTCCTCATGGCTGATGGCACCTTCGCGAACGTAGGTGATGATCTCCATGTCGCGATGTGGGTGCGGCGGGAAGCCTGAATGTGGAGCGATCTCGTCGTCGTTCCACACGCGCAGGCGGCCCCAGTTCATCCGCTCGGCGTCGTAGTATTCGGCGAAGGAAAAGTGGTGACGGGCATTCAGCCAGCCGTGGTGAGCACCACCGAGTTGTTCGAACGGACGTACATCGATCATGGTCAATCCTCCAGTCATGCACGAGTTCAGTCCCGTGCAGCGTTGATGGGTGAATGATCCATTTGGATTGATCGATTTAAAAGCGCAATTTCTACAGTTTTGATATCGATTAATTTGATTAATTTTCACGAGGGCCAGGCACTAGGCTTTCGCTGATCCTTTCAAGGAGGACGCGCAATGCGCGAACGCAAGGCCTGGTTGATCCTGCATGGCAAGCAGGCGTTGAACGAAGAGGTGAGGGCAGCGGTGAACGGCCTGCGTGAGCGCGGCTGGGATCTGGCCGTGCGCCTGACCTGGGAAGGTGGCGACGCCGAGCGGCTGGTCGGGGAAGGATTGGCCGCCGGTTATTCAACGCTGATCGCTGGCGGTGGCGATGGCACCCTGCGCGATGTGGTCGAGGCGCTGGTCAAGGCGCAAAGCGATGCCAACCTGGCTCTGCTGCCGCTGGGCACGGCCAATGATTTCGCCCACGCAGCCGGTATTCCGTTGACACCTGCTGCGGCGTTGGCCCTGCTCGAGTGCGAGCCGGTGGTTGTGGACGTGGGCATGGCGGGCGAGCGGGCGTTTCTGAACATGGCCACCGGTGGTTTTGGCTCCAACGTCACCGCCAATACTCCGGAAGAACTCAAGAAAGTCCTGGGTGGCGCCGCCTATCTGCTTACCGGGCTCAGCCGCTTTTCCGAAGTGCGCGCGGCAGCCGGTCGTTTTCATGGGCCGGATTTCCAATGGCAGGGCGAGTTTCTGGCTCTTGGCATCGGTAACGGGCGACAGGCCGGTGGCGGGCATCTGCTTTGTCCGCAGGCGAGCATCAACGATGGTCTGCTCGATGTCTGCATCGTGCCGGCGGCGCAGGATGTCGTCGGCACCTTGGGCACGTTGTTGTCCGGGGGCATTCTTGGCCTGCAGAGCGTTGCGGTCAGCGCACGGCTGCCCTGGCTGGAGGTGGAAGCGCTGGAGGGCTTGGACCTGAATCTCGACGGCGAACCGATGGAAAGTACAGGTCTGCGTTTTCGTGCCGAACCCGGTGCCCTGCGTCTGCATCTGCCCAAGCATTCGTCGCTGCTCGCTGGCCAGGTACACAGGGCTAAGGCATGATGGCTGCGCGCCAGCAATGCTTCAGTCTGCCGGCAGTCCGCCGATAACCCGAACGGCAGACTAGAATCACCCTATATCCCTCGGAGCACATGATGGCCGGCATCCTCGATTCAGTAGATCAACGCACGCAACTGGTCGGCGAGAACCGTCTGGAAATTCTCATGTTTCGCTTGGCTGGCCGGCAGTTGTTCGCCATCAACGTGTTCAAGGTGCAGGAAGTCCTGCAACTGCCCAAGCTGACGTTGATGCCGCAGCGCCATCGCTTCGTCTGCGGCGTGGTCAACCTGCGTGGTCAGACTCTGCCGGTGATCGACCTGTCCCAGGCCATCGGCATGCGTCCGCTGGTGCCGGATGAGCGCAGCACCATCATCGTCACCGAGTACAACCGCTCGGTACAGGCTTTCCTGGTCGGCAGCGTCGATCGCATTCTCAACCTCAACTGGGAGTCGATCCTGCCGCCCCCGGGTGGCGCCGGACGTCAGCATTACCTGACCGCCATCACTAAGGTCGAGGACCAGATCGTCGAGGTCATCGATGTGGAGAAGGTGCTGGCCGAGATCGTGCCGATGAGCACCAAGGTTTCCGCGGAAAAGCTCGCCGACCCGCTGCTGGAAAAGGCGCGTGGACGCGAGGTGCTGCTGGTGGACGACTCCAGCGTCGCGCTCAGCCAACTGCGCGATACCCTGTCGCAACTGGGAATTCGCCTGCATATGGCCAGCGACGGCCTGAAGGCCCTCAACCAGCTGAAGAAGTGGGCTGACACCGGCGAGGTGATGACCGACAAGCTGCTGATGATCTTCACCGATGCCGAGATGCCGGAAATGGACGGCTATCGTCTCACCAGCGAAATTCGCAATGACCCGCGCCTCAAGGATCTCTACGTGGTGCTGCACACGTCGCTGTCGGGTAGCTTCAACGAGGCGATGGTGAAGAAGGTCGGCTGCGACAATTTCCTCTCCAAGTTCCAGCCGGACAAGCTGGTCGATGTGATTCGTCAACGTCTCGAGTTGGACGAACCTCGCTAAAGTCGCTGCAGGGCGGGTGAAACCTGCCGGGCGTTGCCGCCGAATCGCAGCTATTTCCTGGGTTTCGGTGCTTGTGAGCATCGCCGTCAGCTCGTATAACGGCGTTTTGCCGACAGGAAGCTGACCCATGCTGAGTCTCTCGGGGCTGTACCGTTACCCGCTCAAGTCCGGCCGCGGCGAGGCCTTGCAGCGTAGCGCGGTCGACGGACTAGGGCTGCATGGCGATCGGCGCTGGATGCTGGTCGACGCCGACAACGGCCGTTTCATCACCCAACGCCTGTTGCCGCAGATGAGCCAGTTGAGCGCCCTGTACGATGCGCGTGGTGGCCTGACCTTAAGTGCGCCGGGTCGTGAGGATCTGTCCGTGGCGCTGCCCGACCCCGAGCAGGATCTGCGTGGCGTCGTCGTCTGGCGTGACAGCCTGCGCGTGCCGGATGCCGGCGATGCAGCGGCCGCCTGGCTCAGCGATTTGCTGGGCAAGACTTGCCGCCTGGTGCAGGTGCCGGAAGGCCGCACTCGCCAGGTCGACACTGCCTATGCGCAGCCGGGGGATCGCGTGGCCTTCGCCGATGGCTTTCCACTGTTGCTTATTGGCCAGGCATCGCTGGACGATCTTTCGCAACGTGTCGGGCAGCCGCTGTCCATGCTGCGCTTCCGCCCCAATCTGGTCGTTACCGGCAGTGAGGCATATGCCGAGGATGGCTGGAAACGCATCCGCATCGGTGAAGTGGAGTTCGAGGTAGCCAAGGGTTGTTCGCGCTGCATTCTCACCACCATCGATCCGCAGAGCGGCGAGCGCAACGCACAGCGCGAACCGCTGGCAACGCTCAAAACTTATCGGGAGCGTGATGGCGATGTGTACTTCGGACAGAATCTGCTGCCACGAGGCGTTGGTGAGCTGCAGGTCGGAATGACGGTCGAAGTGCTGGAGTAGGGTGCGCGCTGCAATCTTCGTGTCTGCAGTGGGCTGAGCCCAGCGTTAAAGGGAAGTGCTGTCCTGCGTCCCTATGATGCTGGCTATGTCTGCGTTATCTGTTGTCAAGCGGTTCCGGGAAGGCTCGGAGCTTTGTAGGGTGGGCTTTAGCCCACGTAGACCGTCGGTGGTGGGCTAAAACGGAGCGCCGCCCGGCCCACCCTACGGGTCTTTGCACCAATCCCCAACACTTAACGCAGTTTTACTGATCGTCGAAGTAACGCTCGTTCCACGCCACCAGTGGGTGCGGTGCGTTGAGCTTCTGGCCGTAGATCACCGAGTAGGACAGCACGTTCTGCACGTACTGGCGGGTCTCGTCGAACGGGATGTTCTCCACCCAGACGTCATAACTGAGGTGATTGGCGCCGCGCAGCCACTGGCGCACGCGGCCGGGGCCGGCGTTATAGGCGGCCGACGCAAGTACGCGGTTGCCGTTGAACTGGCCATATACCTGGCTCAGGTACGCAGCGCCCAGCTGGATATTGGTGTCCGGGTTGAGTACCTGCTGCGGTGAAGCCAGGGGAATGCCGAACTTGCGCGCGGTTTCCTTGGCAGTGGCCGGCATCAGTTGCATCAGGCCCATGGCGCCGGCGTGGGAGCGGGCGTCGGCCATGAACGCGCTTTCCTGGCGGGTAATGGCAAACACCCAGCTCGAATGCAGGTCACGGCGCTTGGCTTCGCGTACCAACTCGTTGCGATGGGCCATGGGGAAGCGCACTTCCAGGTCGTCCCAGTACTGGGCCTGGCTGATGGTGCGGATGGCCGGGAAGTACCACTCCATTTCATAGGCCAGGCGCGCCTGGGCCACCAGTTCGTCACGGCTGAACAGGCGGCTGACGTGGTACCACTCACGGCGCCCATCGACGATCTGGCCGCGTGCATGGAACTCCATGGCGCGCTTGATACCGGCGGTATTGCGTACCTTCTGCACCACCTTGGGATCGAGAGCCAGCGGCTGGTTATTCAGGGCGTAAGGCGCCTTGACCTGATCGGCGGCCATGAAGCCATAGAAATCACGCTCCTTGGCCAGTGCCTGGAACAGCACCGCCGGTTGCTGGCTGTTGGGTTGTGCCAATTGCAGGCTGCGCGCATTCCAGTAACGCCAGCGGTTGCTGCTGGCCAGGTCGGACGGCATGTTCTGGGTCAGCTGGTAGGCCTCTTCCCAGCGGCCGTGACGCAGCAGCAGACGCGCACGCCATTCGCTGACGGTGTTGTCACGCAGTTGCGGGTCGTACTTGGCCATCACCTGCAGACCGCGCAGGTCGAAGCGTTGTGCCAGGCGCAGGCCGATCTGCCGGGCGATGGCGACCTGCTCGTCGGCGGAGAACTTCATGCGTTGGGCGTAGCCGTCGAGCAGAGCCAGGGCATCTTCCGGGCTCTGCCGAGCCAGGCGACGCAAGCCGAGGCCGACCACGTCGCTCATGGCGTCATCGGCGGGGGCAAAGCGCGCGGTGTTCTTCAGCAGTTGCGGCTTCTGCGCCACTTCCACCATCAGCTTGCCGCGCTCGCCGAGCGTTGGCATGCCTTTGATCAGGAAGTTGGCCAGGCCGTAGTTGCCGCTTTCCACCGCCAGCTTGGTGCGCTGCCAGCGACGCTGCTCGGTGAGCTGGCCATTGGCGGCCCAGCGCTCGAACAGTGGGTCACAGGCGTTGGGTTGGGATTTGCCGACCAGCCAGAGCTTCTCGGCAGTGGCGTTGCCTTCGGCGGTCAGGCCGTGGCTGAGCTGGTATTGGCCGTAGAGGCAGTCCAGCTCGGTGAAGTTGAGCTTGGCATCGTAGTGATCGAGGAAGGGCTTCCAGTCGCCACGCTCGGCCAGCCAGCGCAACCAGCGCAGTTTCATCCAGCTGGCCTGGGGCAGGTCGCCATGTTCGGCGAGAAATTTCTCGATCTCGGCATTGCTGGCCGACTTGAGCCGGTTGGTCAGCTCGTCATAGGCCAGATAAGGCGTCAGTGGGTAATCGCGTAGCGCGCTGGCGTACTGGCGATAAGGGCCGCTGTCGCCCTTGGCCAAGGCCCGCTTGGCCTCATCATAGTACTGGCGCTGCTGGGTGAGGCTGGCAGCTTCGACACTGGCGACAGCGGTGGCGGTAAGAATCAGACAGGAAACTACAGAGAGAAAGCGACTGCGCATGGCATTTCCAGGAGAAGCAGAGGTATGGGGCAACACGGTCCGTGTCGTTGCATTGCTCTAGCTTAGCGCTTCATCGGTGCGTGGTGAATGCCGTCGGGCCAGATGGACACATGTAGCAAAGATGCGCTTTGCCTGCGCCAGATGATGAGCAGGGGCGACACCTGTTGCGTCTGTGGAAACGGCAACAGCCGGCTGGCAACTCGGGTAGAATGCGCCCCCTGTTTCTGGAGATGCCCATGACCCTGCTCAAGTTTGCCGACGTATCCCTCGCCTATGGCGCCATGCCCCTGCTCGATGGAGTGTCCTGGCAGATCGCGCGGGGCGAGCGGGTGTGCATCATCGGCCGCAACGGCACCGGCAAATCGAGCATGCTGCGTCTGGTCAAGGGCGACCAGATGCCCGACGACGGTGAAATCTGGCGCGCCCCAGGGCTGAAGATCGGCGAGTTGCCGCAGGAGCTGCCGCGTGCCGACGAGCGTACGGTGTTCGACGTGGTTGCCGAAGGCCTGGCCGGCGTTGGCGAGTTGCTGGCGCGTTATCATCATCTGGCGCAGAACATTCATGGCGACGACGACCTCGAGCAGCTGATGCACGTGCAGCAGGAGCTGGAAGCCAAAGACGGCTGGCGTCTGCAGCAACTGGTCGACAGCACCCTGAGCCGCCTGCAGTTGCCGGCCGACAAGACCCTGGCCGAGCTCTCCGGCGGCTGGCGCCGCCGTGTGCTGCTGGCGCAGGCACTGGTGTCCGAGCCGGATCTGCTGCTGCTCGATGAGCCGACCAACCACCTGGACATCGGCGCCATCGCCTGGCTGGAAGAGGCGCTGAAAGACTTTGGCGGCGCCGTGCTGTTCATTACCCACGACCGCTCCTTCCTGCAGAACCTGGCTACGCGCATCCTCGAACTGGACCGTGGCGGCCTGATTGACTGGAACGGCGACTACGCCAGCTTCCTGGTGCACAAGGAGCAGCAACTGGCTGCCGAGGAAACCGCCAATGCGCTGTTCGACAAGCGCCTGGCCCAGGAAGAGGTGTGGATTCGTCAGGGTATCAAGGCCCGTCGCACCCGTAACGAAGGGCGTGTACGTGCGCTCAAGGCGATGCGTGCGGAACGCAGCGAGCGACGCGAGCGCCAGGGCAAGGCGAGTATCCAGCTCGATACTGCGGACAAGTCCGGCAAGCAGGTGATGGTGGCGGAGAACATCAGTTTCGCCCATGCCGGCGGACCCTTCCTGGTCAAGGATTTCTCCATGGTCCTGCAGCGTGGCGACCGTATCGGCCTGCTTGGCGCCAACGGTACCGGCAAGACCACTCTGCTCAAGCTGTTACTCAGCGACCTGCAACCGAGCAGCGGCAAGATCGAGGTCGGCACCAAACTGGAAGTGGCGTATTTCGACCAATTACGTCACCAGCTCGAGCCGGAGAAGACGGTAATCGACAACGTCGCCGAAGGCCGCGATTTCATCACTATCGACGGCCAGAGCCGTCATGTACTGAGCTATCTGGGCGACTTCCTGTTCAGCCCGCAACGCGCCCGTACGCCCGTCAAAGCGCTATCGGGCGGCGAACGGGCACGACTGTTGCTCGCCAAGTTGTTCAGCAAGCCGGCCAACCTGCTGGTGCTCGACGAACCGACCAACGACCTGGACGTAGAAACCCTGGAACTGCTCGAAGAAGTACTGCTCAACTTCCCTGGCACCGTGCTGATGGTCAGCCACGACCGTGCCTTCCTCGACAACGTGGTCACCAGCACCCTGGTGTTCGAGGGTGAAGGCAAGGTGCGCGAGTACGTCGGCGGCTATCAGGATTGGCTGCGCCAGGGCGGCTCACCGCGCCTGCTCGGTGTGGGTGAAAGCAAGTCCGGCAAGGCCGAACTGGCCACGGCCATCGTCGAAGCGCCGGCCCCGGCCGCAGTGGCTCCCGTGCAAGAGAGCGTCGAACCGGCGAAGAAGAAACTAAGCTACAAGCTACAGCGCGAGCTGGAAGCGATTCCCGGGCAGATCGATGCCCTGGAGCAGGAAATGGCCGCGGTACAGGAGCAGGTATCCGATCCTGCCTTCTATCAGCAGCCGGTGCAGGTCACCACGGAAGTATTGGCGCGTCTCGAGGGCTTGCAGAAGGAAATGGACGAGTTGCTCGAGCGCTGGGCAGAGCTGGAAGGCTGACGAAGGAACGAACGGGCAATGGCCATCGAGTACCGTATTACTCTCGACGACAATCATCAGTTCAGCTACCGGATCGAGCTGAACCGCGAATATGACCCCGTCCAGGCGCAACAGGCCCCCGCCTGGACGCGCCTTGAACATCAGCAATGCAGCAATTGTCCGCTGAGTCGCGAGCAGTTCAGCCATTGTCCGGCAGCGGTCGATCTGCATCGGGTGATCGAGGATTTTCGTGGCCTGCCAGCCTTCAAGAAGGCCAGCGTCTGGGTGCGCACACCTGAGCGTGAGTACACCAAGCAGGTCGGCCTGGAGGAGGGCCTGCGTGCGCTGCTCGGGGTCATCATGGCCACCAGCGCCTGTCCGGTGCTGGCGCGCCTGAAACCCATGGCGCAGCACCATCTGCCCTTTGCCAACAATCAGGAATTCATCCTGCGCGCGGTATCGCTGTACCTGACGCGGCAGTATTTCAACATGCGCGAGGGGCGTCTGGCCGATTGGGAGCTGAAAGGGCTGGTGCGCCTGTTCCAGCAACTGAAGCTGGTCAATCAGGCTTTCTGGCAGCGCATTCACGACACCTGTGAAGGCGACTCCAACCTCAAGGCCTTCCTCACCTTCTTCTCGATGTCATCGAGCATGACGGTGTCGCTGGAAACCCAGCTGCAGAAGATTCGCCCGCTGGTCATGAGTGCGGGCGATTCGTTCGAGTAGGGCCGAAGCCAACAAGCTCGCGGCTGAAGCCCCTCCCACAGTAGCCGCGTTGGCTCTGCCCGTGGGAGGGGCTTCAGCCGCGACGCGATCTCAAGCGCCTTTTTCGCCTTTCTTCAGGCGCACTGCGAGTACATCGCAGGGCGCGCCGTGCAGTACGTCATTGGCAGTCGAGCCCAGCAACAGCGCCAGGCCGTGGCGGCCGTGGCTGCCGACCACGATCAGGTCGCAACCCTGTTCTTCGGCCAGTCGGTGAATTTCCTGGCGCGGTTGCCCGTAGGCCAGGTGACGCTGATCAGCGGTGAGTTCCGGGTACTTGCCGGTAAAGCTGTCCAGGCGCTCGCGTGCCTGCTCGAACTGTTGTTGCTGCAGCATCGACAGATCCATCGGCACATCACCACCGAAGGCCATGGCCATCGGTTCGACGATATGCACCAGAGACATCTTGGCGCCACTGGCCTTCGCCAGCTTCTGCGCACGTGTCACGACAGGGTCGCATTCCTCGGTCAGGTCGACGGCGACCAGAATGTGCTGGTAGGGCATGGTGAAATCCTCCTTAAAGGGGGGCAAATGGCTCTGTCTCAAGTATGGCCCCATTGTGTGGGATAGGGCGACTGGTCGTGAAAAAGGCAAAGAAAAGCCCGGTGCTAGCACCGGGCAAGAGTTGGGCCAGGCAGGCCGGAAACATGGAGCATCAGTGTTGGCTGGTGGCGTACTGGGCGGCAACGGCTTCCAGGCCTTCGATGATGCTGTCGGAATACTTGCTGATCAGGAAAGGTACGGTGTTTTCGTTGTAGTTGCGCAGGGATTTCTCGATGTAACGCCATTTGGTGCCGATGGAGTTCAGGGCCGCATTGATCTCCGGGGTGTTCTGCTGGGCGGCGCTGAGGTTGTTCAGCTTGCTGGCGAATTCGCCAGCAAGCTCGTCGATGGCGCGTTCTTCGCCGCCGCCGAAGAAGCTGGCGCCGACCGAGGCACTGCGTGAAGCGTAGTCCAGAGCGATATTCTGCATCAGCAGGCTCTGCTCACGGCTCTTCTGCGTCAGCTGCGGTACGCTGAAACCGCTTTCTTGCTGAATCTTCTGATATAGCTCCTGACCAATGGCCATGATGCGTTGGTTGTTCTCAGCCAGATCGGCGACGGGTTGCAGGTCGGTGAAACCCTGGCTGCGCATGGCTTCCATCAGTGCCTGGAGCCCGCTGCGGTAACTTTGCCAATTGGTTTGCAGCTGCGCGCGTAGCGCCTTGCTTGCATCGCCGGGCATTTCGCCCAGGCCGTCCAGGTGCGATTGGCCTTCCTGAAGGGACTCGCTAATCATTCGTGCGTAGCGCTGATCGCCTTCCATGCCGTTATACATGTAGAAGTCGCCCAGACTTTTCTGGGTTGCCAGGCGCAGCTGGTGCAGACGCAGCAGATCATCGGCTGGCGCAGCGCTGAGCAAGGTGGAGGAGAGCGACGTGAAGACGAAAAGGAGCAGGGCGCTCAGGGGAAATGCAAGCGAACGGCGGCTCGACATTGGCGACTCCGTGTGGCCCATCGTGGGGCTCGATTTGTTTTTGTGTTGCCCTCAGGTGGCGCTGTGCCAGCTGAAAGTGAGACGACTGTACCCGCAGCGCGGCGATTTGGCTAGGCGCCTCGGCGTGTCTATACCAAGCAGGAAAACCCTCGCAATGGTGCGTTATTGACGCTGTTTATCGGAACCGGCTGGAGGCCACGAATGACCAGGCCTGCAGAAATCGTCGGGAAATCGACGAAAAGAGGCCAATTGACAAGTGCAGGCTTTTCCCTGAAGGTGTGCACACCCAAATCAAACGGGCGTATGAATTGAGCGTTTGCCTTGTTAGGCGCGCCATATGCAGCCCGAATATCGCGTCGGTGGGTGTGTCGTACCGATTGGGGCTATGCTCGTGCGGCGCTGCCGCGGGCTGGCCTGCCGGTTGGCTCCGATGTGTACTGTTCAGCTTCCATACCGTGGAGATCAGTTGATGATTTACGAAGGTAAAGCCATCACGGTTAAGGCTCTTGAGAGCGGCATCGTCGAATTGAAGTTCGACCTCAAGGGTGAGTCCGTCAACAAATTCAACCGTCTTACCCTCAACGAGCTGCGCGCCTCCGTCGACGCGATCAAGGCTGACGGTTCGATCAAGGGCGTGATTGTCACCAGTGGCAAGGACGTGTTCATCGTCGGCGCCGATATCACCGAGTTCGTCGACAACTTCAAACTGCCCGACGCAGAGCTGGTGGCTGGCAACCTGGAAGCCAACAAGATCTTCAGTGATTTCGAAGACCTCGCCGTGCCGACCGTCGTCGCCATCAACGGCATCGCCCTGGGTGGCGGTTTCGAGATGTGCCTGGCCGCTGACTATCGCGTGATGAGCGCCAGTGCCAAGATCGGCCTGCCGGAAGTCAAACTGGGCATCTACCCAGGCTTCGGCGGCACCGTGCGCCTGCCGCGCGTGATCGGTACCGATAACGCCGTGGAGTGGATCGCTTCGGGCAAGGAAAACCGTGCCGAAGACGCCCTGAAAGTGGGCGCCGTCGATGCCGTGGTCAGTGCAGACAAGCTGCAGGCCGCCGCGCTGGATCTGGTCAAGCGCGCCATCTCCGGCGAGCTGGACTACAAGGCCAAGCGTCAGCCCAAGCTGGAAAAGCTCAAGCTCAACGCCATCGAGCAGATGATGTGCTTCGAGACCGCCAAGGGCTTCGTCGCTGGCCAGGCCGGCCCGAACTACCCGGCTCCGGTCGAGGCGATCAAGACCATTCAGAAAGCCGCCAACTTCGGTCGTGACAAGGCGCTGGAAGTCGAGGCCACCGGCTTCGTCAAGCTGGCCAAGACCTCGGTTGCCGAGAGCCTGATCGGTCTGTTCCTCAACGATCAGGAACTGAAGAAGAAAGCCAAGCACCACGACGAGATCGCTCGCGACGTGAAACTGGCCGCCGTACTCGGCGCCGGCATCATGGGTGGCGGCATCGCCTACCAGTCGGCCTCCAAGGGCACCCCGATCCTGATGAAGGATATCCGTGAAGAGGGTATCCAGATGGGCTTGAACGAGGCTTCCAAGCTGCTCGGCAAGCGTGTCGAGAAAGGCCGCATGACCCCGGCGAAGATGGCCGAAGCGCTCAACGCCATCCGTCCGACCATGTCCTACGGTGATTTTGGCAACGTCGACATCGTCGTCGAAGCCGTGGTCGAGAACCCCAAGGTCAAGCAGATCGTGCTGGCCGAGGTGGAAGATGCGGTGCGTGAAGACGCCATCCTGGCCTCCAACACCTCGACCATCTCCATCTCCCTGCTGGCCCAGGCGCTCAAGCGTCCGGAAAACTTCGTCGGCATGCACTTCTTCAACCCGGTGCACATGATGCCGCTGGTGGAAGTCATCCGTGGCGAGAAGTCCAGCGAAGTGGCCGTGGCCACCACCGTTGCCTACGCCAAGAAGATGGGCAAGAACCCGATCGTGGTCAACGATTGTCCCGGCTTCCTGGTCAACCGCGTACTGTTCCCGTACTTCGGCGGCTTCTCCAAGCTCCTGGGCTTCGGCGTCGACTTCGTGCGTATCGACAAGGTGATGGAGAAGTTCGGCTGGCCCATGGGCCCGGCTTACCTCTCCGACGTGGTCGGCATCGACACTGGCCACCACGGCCGTGACGTGATGGCCGAAGGCTTCCCGGACCGTATGGCTGTCGAAGGCAAGACTGCCGTCGACGTGATGTACGACGCCAATCGCCTGGGTCAGAAGAACGGCAAGGGCTTCTATGCCTACGAGACCGACAAGCGCGGCAAGCCGAAGAAGGTCACCGACCCGGCTGCTTACGAGCTGCTCAAGTCCATCGTGGTCGAAGAGCGTGAAGTCACCGACGAGGACATCATCAACTTCATGATGATCCCGCTGTGCATGGAAACCGTTCGTTGCCTGGAAGACGGCATCGTCGACACCGCAGCCGAGGCCGACATGGGCCTGATCTACGGTATCGGCTTCCCTCCCTTCCGTGGCGGTGCGCTGCGCTACATCGACTCCATCGGTGTTGCTGAATTCGTCGCCCTGGCTGACAAGTATGCCGAGCTGGGCGCCCTGTACCACCCGACCGCAAAACTTCGCGAAATGGCCGCCAAGGGCCAGAAGTTCTTCGGTTAACTGTGCAGCGAACAGAGCGAGAGTAGAAATATGAGCCTGAATCCTAGAGATGCAGTGATCGTCGACTTCGGTCGTACCCCGATGGGTCGTTCCAAGGGCGGCATGCACCGCAACACCCGCGCCGAGACCATGTCCGCGCACCTGATCAGCAAGCTGCTGGAGCGTAACGCCAAGGTCGATCCGGCCGAAGTCGAGGACGTGATCTGGGGCTGCGTCAACCAGACCCTGGAGCAGGGCTGGAACATTGCGCGCATGGCGTCGCTGATGACCCAGATCCCGCACACCAGTGCCGGCCAGACCGTCAGCCGCCTGTGCGGCTCGTCGATGAGCGCCCTGCACACTGCCGTGCAGGCGATCCAGACCGGCAACGGCGACGTGTTCGTCGTCGGTGGTGTGGAACACATGGGCCACGTCGGCATGATGCACGGCGTCGATCCGAACCCGCATCTGTCGCTGTACGCCGCCAAGGCGTCCGGCATGATGGGCCTGACCGCAGAGATGCTGGGCAAGATGCACGGCATCAGCCGCGAGCAGCAGGACGCCTTTGGTGAGCGTTCGCACCGTCTGGCGCACAAGGCCACCGTCGAAGGCAAGTTCAAGGATGAAATCATCCCGATGCAAGGCTACGACGAGAACGGTTTCCTGAAAATGTACGATTTCGACGAAACCATTCGTCCGGAAACCACCTTGGAAAGCCTGGCTGCATTGAAGCCTGCGTTCAACCCGAAAGGCGGCACCGTGACTGCAGGTACGTCCTCGCAGATCACCGACGGTGCTTCCTGCATGATCGTCATGAGCGCCCAGCGTGCTCAGGACTTGGGTATCCAGCCGATGGCCGTGGTTCGCGCCATGGCCGTAGCCGGTGTCGATCCGGCGATCATGGGTTACGGCCCGGTGCCGTCCACTCAGAAGGCGCTCAAGCGTGCTGGTCTGAGCATGGCTGACATCGATTTCGTCGAGCTCAACGAAGCCTTCGCCGCCCAGGCCCTGCCTGTGCTGAAGGACCTCAAGCTGCTCGACAAGATGGAAGAGAAGGTCAACCTGCACGGCGGCGCGATCGCCCTGGGTCACCCCTTCGGTTGTTCCGGTGCCCGTATCTCCGGTACCCTGCTCAACGTCATGAAGCAGAACGGCGGCACCTTGGGTGTTTCCACCATGTGCGTGGGCCTTGGCCAAGGCATCACCACCGTCTTCGAGCGCGTTTAAGCGTTAGTGGACAGAAACCGGGGCCCTGTGCCCCGGTTTTGTTTTTTTACGACTTTTTATTTCGGGAACCGCTCATGCAGTTGCAGCCAGGACTCTATCGTCACTACAAAGGCCCGCAGTACCGAGTATTCGGTGTGGCGCGCCATTCCGAGAGCGAGGAAGAGGTGGTCGTCTACCAGGCGCTGTACGGCGAGTTTGGCTTGTGGGTAAGGCCGCTGAGCATGTTCTGTGAAGAGATCGAAGTGGACGGCGAGCACGTTCCACGCTTTGCTTTGATTCAGGCCGAAGTCAGCCCCATCGGCGCTTCGCAAGTCTGACTGCGCAGCTCCCTGCGCTTGACCTTCACTTGGTCGCCACTATATATAGCGGGGCCTTAGAGGGCGTCTACAAATTGCTGCTCTCGGCCATGCTGCGTTGAAACCAGCCTCAAAATGCTCATGTACAGCTCGTACACCGCGCTTTTTCGACTGTTTTCGCCTTGCCTGACCTTCGCTCGCTGCTTTGTAAACACCTCCGGCTTCGTGCCTTCTATATTTCGCAATTCAGGAATTTTCTGATCCATGGGCAAATCGCTGGTCATCGTGGAATCCCCGGCCAAGGCCAAGACCATCAACAAGTATCTGGGCAGCCAGTACGTGGTGAAGTCGAGCATCGGCCACATCCGTGACCTGCCTACCAGCGGCTCGGCAAGTGCCACCAAGGAGCCTGCCAAGCGCGGCAAGGCCGCCGCCGAGGCGCCGGCACTGTCGCCCAAGGAAAAGGCCAAGCGTCAGCTGTTCGCTCGCATGGGCGTCGATCCTGAGCACGGCTGGAAAGCCAAGTACGAGATCCTGCCCGGCAAGGAAAAGGTGATCGAAGAGCTGCGCCGCCTGGCCAAGGATGCCGACACCATCTATCTCGCAACCGACTTGGATCGTGAAGGGGAAGCCATTGCCTGGCACCTGCGCGAATCCATCGGTGGTGATGACAGCCGCTACAAGCGCGTGGTGTTCAACGAGATCACCAAGAAGGCGATTCAGGAAGCCTTCTCCAAGCCGGGCGAGCTGGACATCAACCGCGTTAACGCCCAGCAGGCACGGCGCTTCCTTGACCGGGTGGTGGGCTATATGGTCTCGCCGCTGCTGTGGGCGAAGATTGCCCGCGGCCTGTCTGCCGGTCGCGTGCAATCGGTGGCGGTGAAGCTGGTGGTCGAGCGCGAAAAGGAAATTCGTGCCTTCGTTCCGGAAGAATACTGGGAAGTGCATGCCGACCTCGGTACTGCGAAGAACGCCAAGGTGCGTTTCGAGGTGGTGCGTGAAGGTGGTGCTGCCTTCAAACCGGTCAACGAAGCCCAGGCCATGGCCGCGCTGGAGAAGCTCAAGGCTTCCAGCTACAGCGTGGTCAAGCGTGAAGATCGTCCGACCAGCAGCAAGCCGTCGGCTCCCTTCATCACCTCCACCCTGCAGCAGGCAGCAAGCAACCGCCTGGGCTTCGGGGTGAAGAAAACCATGATGATGGCCCAGCGTCTCTACGAGGCTGGCTACATCACCTATATGCGTACCGACTCGACCAACCTGTCGAACGACGCGGTAGAGATGGTGCGTGGCTTCATCGGCAGCGAGTACGGCGACAAGTACCTGCCGGGCAAGCCCAACCTGTATTCGAGCAAGGAAGGCGCCCAGGAGGCGCACGAAGCGATTCGTCCGTCCGACGTCAATCTGCGCCCGACCCAGCTGTCCGGCATGGAGCGTGATGCCGAGCGTCTGTATGACCTGATCTGGCGTCAGTTCGTCGCCTGCCAGATGCCGCCGGCCGAGTACCTGTCCACCAGCGTTACCGTTGCCGCTGGTGATTTCGAGCTGCGCGCCAAGGGCCGTATCCTCAAGTTCGACGGTTACACCCGTGTGCTGCCTCAGCAGAGCAAGCCCGGCGAGGACGATGTCCTGCCGGAAATGAAGGAAGGCGAGGGCCTCAAGCTGATCCAGCTCGACCCCAGCCAGCACTTCACCAAGCCGCCGGCACGCTACTCCGAAGCCAGCCTAGTCAAGGAGCTGGAAAAGCGCGGTATCGGCCGTCCGTCCACCTACGCGGCAATCATTTCCACCATCCAGGATCGCGGCTACGTCACGGTGCACAACCGTCGCTTCTATGCCGAGAAGATGGGCGACATCGTCACCGAGCGTCTCGACGAGAGCTTCGCCAACCTGATGGATTACAGCTTCACCGCCACCATGGAAGAGCACCTCGACGATGTGGCCCAGGGTGAGCGCGACTGGAAGCACCTGCTCGACGAGTTCTACGGCGACTTCAAGAAGAAGCTCGAAGCGGCCGAAGCGGGCGAGGGCGGCATGCGTGCCAACCAGCCGACCCTGACCGACATCCCGTGCCGTGAGTGCGGCCGGCCGATGATGATTCGTACCGCCTCCACTGGTGTTTTCCTCGGCTGCTCCGGCTATGCGCTGCCGCCGAAAGAACGCTGCAAGGCCACCATCAACCTGGTGCCGGGCGATGAGATTGCCGCGGATGACGAGGGTGAGTCCGAGTCCCGTGTGTTGCTCGGCAAGCATCGCTGCCCGATCTGCGCCACGGCCATGGATGCCTATCTGCTGGATGAAACCCGCAAGCTGCACATCTGCGGCAACAACCCCGATTGCACGGGCTACGAGATCGAGCAGGGTCAGTACCGCATCAAGGGCTACGAAGGCCCGAGCCTGGAGTGTGACAAGTGCGGTAGTCAGATGCAGCTCAAGACCGGTCGTTTCGGCAAGTTCTTCGGTTGCACCAATGCCAGCTGCAAGAACACCCGCAAGTTGCTCAAGAACGGTGAAGCGGCGCCGCCGAAGATGGACAAGGTGGATATGCCCGAGCTCAAGTGCGAGAAGGTGGACGACACTTACGTGCTGCGCGACGGCGCATCGGGCCTGTTCCTCGCTGCCAGCCAGTTCCCCAAGAACCGCGAGACGCGTGCGCCGCTGGTGCTGGAGATCGTCCCGCACAAGCATGAGATCGACCCCAAGTACCACTTCCTCTGCGATGCCCCGCAGAAGGATCCGGATGGTCGTCCAGCGGTGATTCGCTACAGCCGCAAGACCAAGGAGCAGTACGTGCAGTCCGAGGTCGATGGCAAACCCACCGGCTGGCGCGCGTTCTACGATGGCGGCAAATGGAAGGTCGAGGACAAGCGCTAGCGTTTGGTCACGATCTGCCGCGCGTCGGCCAGGCGGCGTAACTGCGGCGCCCTGAATGCCTGACGAGATGCGCGTCAGGCAGGGCTGACGCGCGTATCATGACCCGATCTGCTGTGGAGGTCGCCGTAATGGCCAAAGAAATCTATACCCGTACCAACCAGAAGATTTTCTTCGCCGGTATTGCCCTGGATAACTGGCGCAAGGCCGAAGCGTCCTCCGCGTTCAATGTGCAGGCGCTGGTGCAGGCCGAGCGAGAAGCCGCGCTGTTTCACCTGTACGGTGGACTGCTCGGGCTGTGTCATGAGATTGCCGGCTATTACCGCATGAACGACGTTACGCCTTCGCGTGTCGAGTCATTCGTACAGCAGGCGGTGCTCGACGGCTCGCCCAGCCCTGAGTTGGCCGAGTTGGTCGAATTGGCGCAGCAGCGCGAAACCTGGCTGGCCGAGTTGCTGGCGGCCTATGCTGCGTTGTTCCAGCCGCCGCGTGAGGAGCGCAAGGCCAAGGTCGATCCGTCCATGCCGTTGATCACCGCCGTCAGTGTTGGCGAGGAGCCGGCCGAGCTGAGCATCGATGATGTCGATGCCTGGCGGCAGCAGCTCAAGGCGCTGGTGCTGCGTTTCCGCGAAGGCCTGAGCGAGTGCTGATTGGGTTTAACTGGACCAGTGGGCTGGGGATGATCCCGGCTGGCTGTTACAATGTCGTGTTTTTACACAGAGACTGAGCCATGCCAACATCCTTCCTGGAAATCGTCGAACTGCCCGATGGGCGTATTGCCCTGCGTCGCGCAGAGGATGAAGAGGCGCTGGTGACTCTGGACTTCTCCGCTGATGCCAAGGCTTTTCTGCAGGGGCAGCACATCGAGGTGGCCAAGGCCATGCTCAATGTCGGCGTGCAGATGGCTGGCCGAATGGCCGAGGGTGATTTCAGTGGCGAAGAAGAAGGCTCGCGCGTTCTGCACTGAAACCGCTACGGCTTAACGCAAACGGGGCTCCAATGGAGCCCCGTTTGCGTTTGTGGATCTTTAGCCCAGGCTGATATTCAGGCTTTGCGCCCCACCGGCATTGGCGGCCTGCGCAAGGCGCTGGCGAGTGCTGTTCTCGACCGGATGCAGCCAGCTGATCACGGTATGGCTGCGCCCAAGCTTCAGGGCTTCTTCCGCCAGTGCCAGGGCATTCTGCCCCTGCCGTGGATGCAGCAGGAGAATACGCTCACGGTTCAGGCCAGCTTCGCGCAGCCAGCTTTGCGTAAGGCTGGCTGGCGGTGCCACCAGGGTCAGCCAGCGCGCATCCTGGTTCTCGCTCAGCTCGCGTAGAATCGGGGCCAGCAAGTGCAGGCAGTGACCGGCAGCGCCACGCAGGGCCAGTTCGCTGAACGCCTGATTATCCTCGCTACGAGAGATGTCATTGGTCGCTAACCGTGGCTCGCTCGACGTTCCGGCAAGAAAGGCGTCGAAAAGGGGAAGTTGTGGGCGCTCGAACCACTGCTGCACGTACATGGTGTCTCCTCAGCGGCGGATTACACCGACGCTCAAACCTTCGATGACCAGATCCTGGTGTTCCAGATCCACTTCGATCGGGGCAAACTCAGGATTTTCGGCAATCAGCCAGACCTTGTTGCCCTCGCGCTTGAAGCGTTTGACCGTCACTTCATCGTCGATGCGGGCGACGACAATCTGGCCGTTGCGGGCTTCACGGGTGGTGTGCACAGCGAGCAGATCGCCATCGAAGATGCCGATGTCTTTCATGCTCATGCCGCGTACACGCAGTAGATAGTCGGCTTTGGGCTGAAAGAACGCCGGATTGATCTGGCAGGATTCCTCGACATGTTGCTGCGCAAGGATTGGTGCGCCGGCGGCGACACGGCCGATTACCGGGAGGCCCGCATCCTCGTTCGCGGCACCTGCCTCGAAGCCGGGAATGCGAATGCCGCGTGAAGCGCCTGGAGTCATCTCGATAGCCCCCTTGCGGGCGAGGGCCTTGAGGTGCTCTTCTGCGGCGTTGGGCGATTTGAACCCCAGTTCCTGAGCGATTTCCGCGCGGGTGGGTGGGTAGCCGTTGTCTTCCAGGCAGCGTTTGATGAAGGCGAGAATCTCGGCTTGGCGTGGCGTCAGTTTCAGCATGGCTGGGCTCTGTCTTTTTATACAGTGACTGGAATTATATACAGTAAGCGAGTCTTGGCAATGTCCATTTTTTGAATGACTGCCGTCCGGCTTGTTACCCATGCCGGGTAATCTGCGTCTCTGCTTGTTGTAAGCTGTGACCAGCCGGCCAAAAGACGGCTCATGCGGCTTGACAATTCAGTGGGATGAAACGTATGTTTCAAACAAGTGTTTGTCAGGTGATCACTCATGGCTCAGTCGGAAACCGTTGAACGCATTCTCGATGCTGCGGAACAGCTGTTCGCGGAAAAAGGCTTCGCCGAGACATCCCTGCGTCTTATCACCAGCAAGGCCGGGGTCAACCTGGCTGCCGTCAATTACCACTTCGGTTCGAAGAAGGCGCTGATTCAGGCGGTCTTCTCGCGTTTCCTCGGGCCGTTCTGTGCCAGTCTGGAAAAGGAACTTGATCGCCGTCAGGCCAAGTCCGAAACCCAGGTTTCCCTGGAAGAGCTGCTCGAATTGCTGGTCGAGCAGGCCCTGGCCGTTAAGCCGCGCAGCGGCAATGACCTGTCCATCTTCATGCGCCTGCTCGGTTTGGCCTTCAGTCAGAGTCAGGGACACCTGCGCAAGTACTTGGAAGAGGTCTACGGCAAGGTTTTCCGTCGTTACATGCTGCTGGTGCATGAGGCTGCGCCGCGCATTCCGCCGCTTGAGCTGTTCTGGCGCGTGCACTTCATGCTCGGCGCCGCTGCGTTCAGTATGTCCGGTATCAAGGCGCTGCGGGCGATGGCCGAGACCGATTTCGGCGTCAACACCTCGATCGAGCAGGTGATGCGCATGATGGTGCCGTTCCTGGCTGCAGGCATGCGTTCTGAGACTGGGGTTGCCGACCCCGCCTTGGCTGGCGCGCAACTCAAACCGCGCAGCAAGACACCAAGCGCCGCGCCCAAGGTTTGACCCGACGGCAGGTGGGCTTGGCTTCGCCCTGCGGCCTGCTAAGCTAGCGGCCCATGTCCGATCTCGATTTACTCCATATCTCCATTGCCGACCAGGCGCTTTACGGCTTTCGTGCTGGGCGGCTGCTGCTGAACTTGCCTGTCTCCACGGCGTTCAATGGGGTGGGTGAACTTAACGGTTCAGGCTGTACGCCGCGCGGGCTGCATCAGGTACGCGCGAAGATCGGCGCAGGTTTGCCTCTGGCCGCCGTATTGCGCGGTCGTCGCTGGACAGGGGAGGTGTGGTCACCTGAGCTGCACGAGCAGTTTCCTGGCCGCGACTGGATTCTCACCCGTATTCTCTGGCTAAGCGGTCTTGAGCCGGGGCGCAATCGCCTGGGCGAGGTCGATACCTTTCGCCGTTACATTTATCTGCATGGCACACCGGATACGGAACCCATGGGGACGCCGTTGTCCCATGGCTGCATTCGTTTGCGTAACGCCGACATGCTGGCGCTTTTCGAGCGCGTACCGCCGCACTGCAAGGTGCGTATCGATGAGGCGCCGTGCCCGCAGTGGGCTGCAGACCAAGACTTCACGTAAGGAAATACTCTCATGCAAGGCTCTTTGATGATGGACATCGCTGGCACCTGGTTGACCGCCGAGGATCGCCAGATGCTGCGCCAGCCCGAAGTGGGCGGTCTGATCATTTTTGCCCGCAATATCGAATCGCCGCGCCAGGTTCGCGAGCTATGCCAGAGTATCCGTGCCCTGCGCCCGGATCTGCTGCTGGCGGTGGATCAGGAAGGTGGCCGGGTACAGCGTCTGCGCCAGGGCTTTCTGCGTCTGCCGGCGATGCGCGCCATCGCCGACAACGACAATGCCGAGGTGCTCGCCGAGCATTGCGGCTGGCTGATGGCGACCGAGGTGTTGGCGGTTGGCCTGGATCTGAGCTTCGCGCCGGTACTGGATCTCGACCACCAGCGCAGTGCGGTGGTTGGCAGTCGCGCTTTCGAGGGTGATCCGCAGCGGGCCACCACGCTGGCGGCCTCTTTCATCCGCGGCATGCATCAGGCGGGGATGGCCGCTACCGGCAAACACTTCCCCGGGCACGGCTGGGCCGAGGCGGACTCTCATGTCGCCATCCCGCTCGACGAGCGCAGTCTCGATGATATCCGCGCTTGCGACATGCAGCCGTTCAAGCGTCTGGTGCACGAGCTCGATGCAGTGATGCCGGCGCATGTCATCTATTCTCAGGTTGACGAGCAACCGGCTGGCTTCTCCCGTCGCTGGCTGCAGGACATCTTGCGCGGTGAGCTGGGCTTCGAGGGTGTGATTTTCAGCGACGATCTGTCCATGGCCGGCGCCCATGTGGTCGGCGATGCCGGCAAGCGTATCGAGGTCGCACTGGCTGCGGGGTGCGATATGGGGCTGGTGTGCAATGACCGCGCTTCGGCCGAGCTGGCGCTCAGCGCCTTGCAGCGTCTGCGAGTGACACCGCCTGCGCGCCTCGAGCGCATGCGTGGCCGTGGTCACGCCACTACCGAATACCGCCAGGCGCCACGCTGGCTTACTGCTGTGGCGGCCCTGAGAGCTGCCCAGTTGCTCGACTGAGGACCTGCCTATGACTGTCTACGCCATTATCGGCGGCACCGGCCTGACTCAGCTGGAAGGGTTGACGATTCACAAAGCGCTGCCGCTGGATACCCCCTACGGGGCGCCCTCCGCCGATATCCTGCGGGGCAGTTACGCCGGGCGCGAAGTGCTGTTTCTCGCCCGCCATGGCCAGCCGCACCGGATTCCACCGCATCAGGTGAACTACCGGGCCAACCTCTGGGCGCTCAAGCAGGCCGGCGCCAAGGCCATTGTCGCGGTCAATGCGGTGGGGGGGATTCATGCTGCCATGGGCGATGGGCATTTCTGCGTGCCACATCAGATCATCGATTACACCTCCGGGCGTGCGCACACCTTTTACGAAGGCGATCTGGAGCACGTGACCCACGTCGATTTCAGCCAGCCGTACGACAAGCAACTGCGCGAGGCGTTGGTGGCGGCGCTGCGGGCCGAAAATGCGGCATTCAGCGATCACGGAATCTATGGCTGCACTCAGGGGCCGCGACTGGAAACGGCGGCGGAAATCGCCCGCATGGAGCGCGATGGCTGCGACCTGGTAGGCATGACCGGCATGCCCGAAGCGGTATTGGCGCGCGAATTGGCGCTGCCCTATGCCTGCCTGGCGCTGGTGGTGAATCCGGCGGCGGGCAAGTCCAGTGCCTTGATCACCATGGCCGAGATCGAGCGAGTGATCGAGCAGAGCATGGGGACGGTCAAGGCGGTGTTGGCACGCGTGCTGAGTAACTAGCTGCTCTACAAAGACAGCGCTCAATGCCCGTCAGTCAGGCGTCGACGCGCCGAATCTGTAGGAGCAGCGCCCCGCCGCGAATCAGGGCGGCGCGCACTTGAAAAACTTCGCCCTGGGGCGAGGCTTCTACGCAAGGCTGGCGGCATCAGGTTTCCGCTCAGAGCGGGCTGATGCGTACCAGTGCGCCCAGGCTGCCATGGTCCAGGTAGGTCAGGCTGTTGTCCTTCAGGCGCTGAGCCACTTTCATGTGCTCGCTGCTCTCGAGCAGGCCGTCGCCGCTGAATTGGTTGATCCACAGCTCCAGGTCCAGGTCGGCAAAGCGCTCCTGAGTAAAGCTCAGGGTGCCTTCGATCACATGATGGCCGAAGCGCTCTTCACCGCTGCTGACGGCCACTCGGCTCGGCGAGCTGCCGATGGTCTGGCTCCAGGCCTTGTGCAGCAATACCTGATAACCGCTGCCCGGATTGAGCTTGGCCGCCTCGCCATCGAGCGTTGTCGGGCGTTCGTTGCCGGTGATCGGCAATGCCGTGCCCGCCCAGTCGTCCGGTGCCACCTTGGGGGCGAAGACGGGTTCGCCGGCCTGGCGGAATACCAGCAATTCGACCTGGTAAAGACGTTCGGCGAAGGCGCTCGGGGCGAGCAGGCAAAGCAGTAGGGCGATCAGGTGCAATGGGCGCGTCATGGGGGAGTCCTTCAGGTGGTGGGCGCGAGGCGCTCGAACAGGGCTTCCAGGGTGTTGAAGCGTTCTTCCGCACGCTCCATCGGCACCTGGATCTTGAAGACGGTGGCGCCTTCGAACTTGTAGCGTTTTGGCTGGGCCTGGATCAGTTTGATCAGGGTCAGCGGGTCGACGCAGGTTTGCGCAGCGAACTCGATTCGTCCACCCTGCGGGCCGGCGTCGACCTTGCTGATGCCGAGCTTGTCGGCCTGCAGCTTGAGCAGGGTCAGGCGCATAAGGTTCTTGGTCGGCTCCGGCAGCAGGCCGAAACGGTCGATCATTTCTACCTGAAGCTCCTTCAGGCCGTCCTCGTCGCTGGCGTTGGCGATGCGTTTGTAGAGGATCAGGCGGCTGTGAACGTCGGGCAGGTAGTCCTCGGGGATCAGCGCCGGTACACGCAGGTTGATCTCCGGGCCGCCGCCCAATGGCTGGTCGAGGTTCGGCTGCTCGCCTTTCTGGATAGCCTTGACCGCGCGTTCGAGCATTTCCATGTAGAGGGTGAAGCCGACCGCCTGAATCTGCCCGCTTTGGCCGTCGCCAAGCAGTTCGCCAGCGCCGCGGATTTCCAGGTCATGGGTAGCGAGGACGAAGCCGGCGCCGAGATCCTGAGCGCCCGCGATGGCCTCCAGGCGTTTTTCCGCATCCGGGGTCATCTGCTTGCGCGGTGGCGTGAGCAGGTAGGCGTAGGCCTGGTGGTGGCTACGACCGACACGGCCGCGCAACTGGTGCAGCTGGGCCAGGCCGAACTTGTCGGCGCGGTCGATGATGATGGTGTTGGCGCTGGGCACGTCGATACCGGTCTCGATGATGGTCGAGGCCACCAGCACGTTGAAGCGCTTGTGGTAGAAGTCGCTCATCACCTGCTCGAGATCGCGTTCGCGCATCTGCCCGTGGCCGATGCCGATACGCGCCTCGGGCACCAGCTCCGCCAGCTCACTGGCGCATTTCTCGATGGTCTTTACATCGTTGTGCAGGTAGTAGACCTGGCCACCGCGCAGCAGCTCGCGCAGCAGCGCTTCCTTGATGGTCGGCTTGTTGCTTTCCATGACGAAGGTGCGCACCGACAGACGCCGCGCTGGTGGCGTGGCGATGATCGACAGGTCGCGCATGCCGGCCACGGCCATGTTCAGCGTGCGCGGGATCGGCGTGGCAGTCAGGGTGAGGATGTCGACCTCGCTGCGCAGGGCCTTGAGCTGTTCCTTCTGGCGCACGCCGAAGCGGTGTTCCTCGTCGATGATGGCCAGGCCGAGGTTGTGGAACTTGACGTCGTCCTGCAGCAGCTTGTGCGTGCCGATGACGATATCCACCTTGCCTTCGGCCAGTTGCTGCACGGCCTCGCCGACTTCCTTGGCGCTCTTGAAGCGGCTCATCACCTCGACCTTTACCGGCCAGTCGGCGAAGCGGTCGCGGAAGCTGTTGTAGTGCTGCTGGGCGAGCAGGGTGGTGGGCACCAGCACGGCGACCTGCTTGCCGCTGTGCACGGCGATGAAGGCGGCGCGCATGGCCACCTCGGTCTTGCCGAAGCCGACGTCGCCGCAGACCAGGCGATCCATCGGCTTGCCAGCCAGCATGTCGGCGCGCACGGCATCGATGGCGGCCTGCTGGTCCGGGGTTTCCTCGAAGGGGAAACCGGCGCTGAAGGTGGCGTAATCCAGTGCCGGGTCCTGGAAGGCGAAACCTTCGCGAGCAGCGCGGCGGGCGTAGATGTCGAGCAGCTCGGCGGCAACATCGCGCACCTGTTCGGCAGCCTTGCGCTTGGCCTTCTGCCAGACCTCCGAACCAAGGCGATGCAGCGGTGCCAGGGCATCGTCACTGCCGGTGTAGCGGGCGATCAGGTGCAGGCTGGCCACGGGGACATAAAGCTTGGCTTCGTCGGCATATTGCAGGGCGAGGAATTCGGCGGCCTGGCCGTCGAACTCCATGGTCACCAGGCCCAGGTAGCGGCCGACGCCGTGATCAATATGCACCACCGGCGCGCCTTCGCGCAGCTCGGTGAGGTTCTTGATCACGTTATCGCCGCCTTCTCGGCCTTTTTCGCGGCGGCGACGCTGCATCACGCGCTGGCCGAACAGCGGGCTTTCGGCGATCAGTGCCAGGTCGTCGAGCAGCAGGCCTTCATCCAGTGGTGCAATGCAGATGTTGAGGCGTTCAGGGCTGGCGACGAAGGCCGGCCAGCCCTCGACTTCCCGGGGCTTGAGCTTGAGGCGGGCGAGCAGTTCCAGCAGTACTTCGCGGCGACCGGCTGATTCGGCGCAGAACAGCACGCGGCCTGGATATTCTTCGATAAAGCGGCGCAACGCCGCCAGCGGCTCGCCGGCCTTGGCCTGAATTGCCAGGTCGGGCAGGGCGCGCGCGTCGAAGCGGGTCTGGCCGATGCCGGGCTCGATATCGTCCTGATTGACCACCACCCGCGGCCAGCTCTTCAGGCGGGCGAAACAGTCCTCCACCGGCAGGAAGATGTCGGCAGGCGGTAGCAATGGTCGCTCTGGATCGACTCGGCGATCCTCATAGCGGCTACGCGCATCTGTCCAAAATTGCTCGGCAGCCTTTTCGATGCCGGGCAGGGAGAACACCTGGGTGTCGCCTGGCAGGTAGTCGAACAGAGTGTCTGTCTCTTCGAAGAACAGCGGCAGGTAGTACTCGATGCCGGCCGGAGTGATGCCCGAGGACAGGTCCTGATAGATCGGGCAGCGGCGGAAATCCACGTCGAAGCGCTCGCGAAAGCGCCCGCGGAAATCGGCGACAGCCTTCTTTTCCAGCGGAAATTCACGCGCCGGCAACAGACGGATCGACTCTACCTTGTCCACCGAGCGCTGGGTTTCCGGGTCGAAGGTGCGCAGGGTTTCGATCTCGTCATCGAACAGGTCGATGCGGTAGGGCTTGTCGCTGCCCATCGGGAACAGATCGATCAATGCGCCGCGTACGGCGAACTCTCCGTGCTCGTACACCGTATCCACGCAGCGATAGCCGGCAGCTTCCAGGCGCGTGCGCATCTGTTCCACATCAAGCGTCTGGCCGACATCCAGCACCAGGCTGCTGCCGAGCAGAAAGCGTTTCGGCGCCAGGCGGTGTAGGGCCGTGGCGATGGGCACTACGAGAATGCCACGGCTCAGTTGCGGCAGCTGGTAAAGGGCCGCGATGCGTTGGGAAATGATGTCCTGGTGTGGCGAGAACACGTCGTAGGGCAGGGTTTCCCAGTCGGGAAAATGCAATACGGGCAGGTTCGGGGCAAAGAAGGCCAGCTCTTCCTGCAGGCGTTCCGCGCTCTGGCTGCCCTCGGTCAGAACTAGGGTGAATCGCCCGGCATTGCTGGCTGCTTCGGCGATGGCCAGGGACAGGGCAGCACCGGGCAAGTTGCCCCATTGCTGTTTGCCGGCGTTGGCCGGCAGAGACGGAAGACGCAGTACGGACACGGGCGGCTCACGGTCGTGAAGGGAGGCCGTGAATTGTAGCGGGGCTTGCTGGTCAATGTCAGTCGCGACAGGCGCGCATTGCTCATGCTCGCGCGCACCGTCATAATGTAGCCCCTTTTTTCAGCCCCTACATGTGGAAGGTACTGCCCGTGACTCAGAAGCCCGACCAGTGTCTCGGTGAATGGATCGATCGTGAAGCCCTTGCGGAAGCAATGATTCCGCTGATTGGTCAGCTCTATCGCAACAACAATGTGGTGACCTCGATCTACGGCCGTGGCCTGATCAACCGTTCGGTCATCGACATCCTCAAGGCGCACCGTTTTGCCCGTCACCGCCTGGCTGACGAAGCCGAGCTGTCGGTGCACGACACCTTCCCCATGCTCAAGGCCATGAGCGAGCTCAAGCTGGGCGCCGCCTCCGTGGATCTGGGCAAGCTGGTTGCCAAGTTCAAGGCTGAAGGCGCAGGTCGCGGCGTCGAGCAGTTCGTCAAGGACGAACTGGCCGATGTGGTTGGCAAGCAGAATGGTTCGGCCCGTGAAGGCACCGATGTGGTGCTGTACGGTTTCGGTCGTATCGGCCGCCTGCTGGCGCGCATCCTCATCGAGAAGACCGGTGGCGGTGACGGCCTGCGTCTGCGTGCCATCGTCGTGCGCAAGGGCGCCAGCAACGATCTGGTCAAGCGTGCCAGCCTGCTGCGCCGTGACTCGGTGCATGGCAAGTTCAACGGCACCATCACCATCGATGAAGAGAACAACACCCTGACGGCCAATGGCAACCTGATCCAGGTGATCTACGCCAAGGACCCGAAGGAAGTCGACTACACCCAGTACGGCATCAAGAACGCACTGCTGGTGGACAACACCGGCGTATGGCGTGACGCCGAGGGGCTGGGTCAGCACCTGGCCTGCCCGGGCGTCGATCGCGTCGTGCTCACCGCACCTGGCAAGGGCGCGCTGAAGAACATCGTGCACGGCATCAACCACAGCGAAATCACCGCTGAGGACAAGATCATCTCTGCGGCTTCCTGCACTACCAACGCCATCGTGCCGGTGCTCAAGGCGGTCAATGATCAGTACGGCATCGTCAACGGTCATGTCGAGACCGTTCACTCCTACACCAACGACCAGAACCTGATCGACAACTTCCACAAAGGCAGTCGTCGTGGTCGTAGTGCTGCGCTGAACATGGTCATCACCGAAACCGGCGCGGCTACCGCTGCGGCCAAGGCACTGCCGGTTCTGAAGGGTAAGCTGACCGGCAACGCCATTCGTGTGCCGACGCCGAACGTGTCCATGGCCATCCTCAATCTGAACCTGGAGAAGGCCACCACCCGCGAAGAGATCAACGAGTACCTGCGCCAGATGGCCATGCACTCGGATCTGCAGAAGCAGATCGACTTCGTCAGCTCTCAGGAAGTGGTATCGACCGACTTCGTCGGTTCGCGCCATGCCGGCGTGGTCGATGCCGAAGCCACCATCGCCAACGATAACCGCGTTGTGCTGTACGTCTGGTACGACAACGAGTTCGGTTACAGCTGCCAGGTGGTGCGCGTGATGGAGGACATGGCCGGGGTCAACCCGCCGGCCTTCCCGCGCTAAGCGTCAAGGTCGCAAAAACGGGAGCTTCGTCTCCCGTTTTTTATGCCCGGAATCTGGCCTGGCGAGGTTGTCGAGTTGATCTCGGGCAGCATCGAGAGTGTTGCGCTCTGTTACCGAAAAGCCAAAAAAAGCAAGCGCTTGGGTGGTCAGTGCAGGGGGGCATCTTTATAATCAAGCGGATTTTTTACCCAGGTTTGGCGCCGTCCTCCACGCCCATATGGCATTGGCGTGGTCGGGTCTATTAGACCTTCGGTTGCGCCGCCTGTCCTATAAAAAGCTTTCTAAATCAGTGGTTAGGCAAACCTATGATCAAACTAAAGCATGGGCTCGATTTGCCCATAACGGGTGCGCCGGCACAGCGTATCGAGGCCGCAAGGCCCGTGCGCAGTGTCGCCGTCATCGGCTTCGACTATCACGGGATGAAGCCGACGATGGAAGTGCAGGTCGGTGACCGGGTCAAACTCGGTCAATTGCTGTTTACCGACAAGAAGACCCCCGGCGTGCGTTACACCGCCCCTGCGGCTGGCGTGATCAGCGCCATTCACCGCGGCGAGAAGCGTGTTCTGCAATCCGTAGTCATCGATATCGATGGCGACGAGCAGGAGACCTTTGCCCACTACGCTGTCGATCAGCTCGAAGCGCTGAGCAGCGAGCAGGTTCGCGAGAACCTGCAGCAGTCCGGTCTGTGGACTGCCTTGCGTACGCGTCCGTTCAGCAAGGTGCCGGCGCTCGATGCCGTACCCCGGTCGATCTTCGTCACGGCCATCGACACGCATCCGCTTGCCGCCGATCCTGCGGTGATCATCGGCGAACATGCCACTGATTTCGAAAATGGTCTGAAGGTGCTCGGCAACCTGGCCAAGGTGTTTCTGTGCAAGGCCGATGGCGTCAGCCTGCCAGGCGAGAAACTGGCCAAGGTACAGAGCGAAGCCTTCGCCGGCCCGCACCCGGCAGGCCTGCCGGGCACGCACATCCACTTCCTCGATCCGGTCAGCACCAGCAAGAGTGTCTGGCAAATCGGTTATCAGGACGTGATCGCGGTGGGCAAACTGTTCACCACCGGTCAGCTGTTCGTCGAGCGTGTGGTTGCGCTGGGCGGTCCGGTCGTCGAGCAGCCGCGTCTGCTGCGCACGCGCCTGGGCGCCAACCTGGAAGAACTCACCGCCGGTGAGCTCAAGCCAGGTTTCAATCGTGTGATTTCCGGCTCGGTGTTCGGCGGTCGTACCGCGAAGGGCGCTTTCGCCTTCCTCGGTCGTTACCACAATCAGGTGTCCTGCCTGAGCGAGGGCAACGAGCGCGAGATGATGCATTACCTGCGTGCTGGCGTGAACAAGCACTCGGTCATGAATATCTTCGTCTCCAAGCTGGCCAGCGCCAAGCTGTTCAATTTCACCACCACCACCAATGGCAGCCCGCGCGCCATGGTGCCGGTGGGTAACTACGAAGCCGTGATGCCGCTGGATATCCTGCCGACTCAACTCTTGCGCTACCTGATCGTCGGTGACACCGAGATGGCCCAGAAACTGGGTTGCCTGGAACTCGACGAAGAAGACTTGGCGCTTTGCACCTATGTGTGCGCCGGCAAGTATGAATATGGCCCGATCCTGCGGGACAACCTCACCCGCATCGAGAAGGAGGGTTAATCCGTGGGCATTCGTGCATTCCTCGACAAGATCGAGCACAACTTCGAAAAGGGCGGCAAGTACGAGAAGTGGTATGCCCTCTACGAGGCCATCGACACCTTCTTCTATCGTCCTGGCAGCGTGACCAAGACCACCGCTCACGTGCGCGACGGCATCGACCTCAAGCGCATGATGATCACCGTGTGGCTGTGCACCTTCCCGGCGATGTTCTTCGGCATGTGGAACACCGGCTACCAGGCCAACCTGATCTTCGCTCAGAGCCCCGAGCTGCTGGCGAGCCAGGAAGGCTGGCGTTTCGCCCTGATCGGCTCGCTGGCCGGTTTCGATCCGAACAGCCTGTGGGACAACTTCATCCAGGGCGCGGCCTACTTTCTGCCGGTCTACGCGGTGACCTTCATCGTCGGTGGCTTCTGGGAAGTGCTGTTCGCTTCGATCCGCAAGCATGAAGTCAACGAAGGTTTCTTCGTCACCTCCGTGCTGTTCGCCCTGATCCTGCCGGCGAGCATTCCGCTGTGGCAGGTCGCGCTGGGTATCAGCTTCGGTGTGGTGATCGGCAAGGAAGTGTTCGGCGGTACCGGTAAGAACTTCCTCAACCCGGCGCTGACCGGCCGTGCCTTCCTGTTCTTCGCCTACCCGGCGCAGATGTCCGGTGATGCGGTATGGACTGCAGTGGACGGCTTTGCCGGTGCCACTTCGCTGAGCCTGGCGGCTTCCGGCGGCATCGAGAACGTGATCAACAACGGCATCACCTGGATGGACGCTTTCTTCGGCACCATTCATGGCTCGATGGGTGAGACCAGTACTCTGGCCATCGCCATCGGCGGCCTGGTACTGCTGATCACCAAGATCGCCTCGTGGCGCATCGTGGCCGGTGTGATGCTGGGTATGATCGGCTTGAGCCTGCTGTTCAACCTGATCGGCTCCACTACCAACCCCATGTTCGCCATGCCCTGGTACTGGCATCTGGTCGTCGGTGGTTTCGCCTTCGGCATGTTCTTCATGGCCACCGACCCGGTGTCGGCCTCCATGACCAACACCGGCAAGTGGATCTTCGGTGCCCTGATCGGTGTGATGGTGGTGTTGATCCGTGTGATCAACCCGGCCTTCCCCGAGGGCATGATGCTGGCGATTCTGTTCGCCAACCTGTTTGCACCGCTGATCGACCACTTCGTCGTTCAGGCCAATATCAAGCGGAGGCTGGCACGTAATGTCTAGTCAAAAAGAATCCACCGTTCGTACGCTGACGGTGGCCCTGCTGGTGTGTCTGGTGTGCTCGGTGTTCGTCGCCGGTGCCGCCATCGCACTGAAGCCAACCCAGGTGGAAAACCGCCTGCTGGACAAGCAGCGCAGCATCCTGGCCATTGCCGGCCTGGGTGAGGCGGGCATGTCCGGTGCCAAGGTCAAGGAGCTGTTCGACAGCACCATCACCGCCAAGCTGGTGGATCTGGAGAGTGGCAAGTTCTCCGATGCCTTCGACCCCATGACCTTCGACCCACTCAAGGCAGCCAAGGATCCGAAGACCTCCCGCGCGCTCAAGGGCAGTGAGGATATCGCCGGTATCAAGCGCCAGGAACGTTACACCACTGTTTATATGGTGGAAAAGGACGGTGAAATCGAAACCCTGATCCTGCCGGTTCGCGGCTACGGCCTGTGGTCGACCCTGCATGGATTTATCGCGGTCAAGGGTGATCTCAATACCGTTGTCGGTATGGGCTTCTACCAGCATGGCGAAACGCCGGGCCTGGGGGGCGAGGTAGATAATCCGAAGTGGACCGGCCAGTGGCCAGGCAAGACCCTGTTCGACGAAAACGGCGAGTTGGCTGTACAAGTCGTCAAGGGTAGTGTCGACCCCCAGAGCCCGAAAGCCGTGCATCAGGTCGACGGTCTTGCCGGCGCTACCTTGACTGGCAACGGCGTGGATAACCTGCTGAAGTTCTGGCTGGGCCAGAACGGCTTCGGTCCGTTTATCGCTAACCTGCGTGCAGGGGAGGCCTGATCATGTCGCAGCCAACCATTAAAGAAGTCCTGCTCAACCCGATCTTCAACAACAACCCCATCGGCCTGCAGATCCTTGGCATCTGCTCGGCGCTGGCGGTCACCTCGAACTTGCAGACTGCGCTGGTAATGTCCGCCGCGCTGACACTGGTGACTGGGTTCTCCAACCTGTTCATCTCGCTGATCCGCAGCCAGATCCCCAGCTCGATCCGCATGATCGTGCAGATGGTGATCATCGCCTCGCTGGTAATCGTGGTCGATCAGGTGCTCAAGGCCTATGCCTTCAGTCTGTCCAAGCAGCTGTCGGTGTTCGTCGGTCTGATCATCACCAACTGTATCGTGATGGGCCGTGCCGAAGCGTTCGCCATGCAGAACCCGCCGGTGTTGTCGTTCTTCGACGGTATCGGTAACGGTCTGGGTTACAGCGCCATGCTGATCGCCCTGGGCGTGATCCGCGAACTGTTTGGCGCGGGCAAGCTGATGGGTTACGAGATTTTCTCGGTGGTCAACGACGGTGGCTGGTACCAGCCCAACGGCATGCTGCTGCTGCCGCCATCGGCATTCTTCCTGATCGGTCTGTTCATCTGGGGCATCCGTAGCTGGAAGAAGGATCAGATCGAGGCCAATGCCTACAAGATGGCGCCTCAGGTATCCAGCAAGGAGGCCTATTAATGGAACATTACATCAGCCTGTTCGTCCGTGCGGTGTTCGTCGAGAACATGGCGCTGGCGTTCTTCCTCGGCATGTGTACCTTCATCGCCATCTCCAAGAAGGTGGAAACCGCCATCGGTCTCGGTATCGCCGTGGTCGTGGTGCTGGGTATCACCATGCCGGTGAACAACCTGATCTACACCAACATCCTCAAGGATGGCGCGCTGGCCTGGGCCGGCTTGCCTGAAGTGGACCTGTCGTTCCTCGGCCTGCTGACCTTCATCGGGGTGATCGCAGCGCTGGTACAGATACTCGAGATGACCCTCGATAAGTACGTGCCGTCGCTGTACAACGCCCTCGGTGTGTTCCTGCCGCTGATCACCGTGAACTGCGCCATCATGGGTGGCTCGCTGTTCATGGTCGAGCGCGACTACAACCTGGCCGAAAGCACCGTCTACGGCGTCGGCGCAGGCGTGTCCTGGGCGCTGGCGATTGCCGCGCTGGCGGGTATTCGCGAGAAGCTCAAGTACAGCGATGTACCGGCTGGCCTGCAGGGTCTGGGCATCACCTTCATCACCATCGGTCTGATGTCGCTGGGCTTCATGTCCTTCTCCGGCGTGCAGCTGTAAGGAAAGGATGAACAGATGAATTACGAAATCTTCCTCGCCATCGGCATGTTCACCGCCATCGTGCTTGCGCTGGTGCTGATCATCCTCGCGGCGCGCGCCAAGCTGGTCTCCAGCGGTGACGTGAGCATCGAGATCAACGGCGAAAAAACCATCGTGGTCCCGGCCGGCGGCAAGCTGCTGCAAACCCTGGCCGACAACAACATCTTCCTGTCCTCGGCTTGCGGCGGCGGTGGTACCTGCGCCCAGTGTAAGTGCATAGTCGAAAGCGGCGGCGGCGAGATGCTGTCCACCGAGGAGTCGCACTTCACCAAGCGTGAGGCCCGTGAGGGCTGGCGCCTGTCCTGTCAGACGCCAGTCAAGCAGGACATGAAGATCAAAGTCCCGGAAGAAGTGTTTGGCGTCAAGAAGTGGGAGTGCACGGTGGAGTCCAACCCCAACGTCGCTACCTTCATCAAGGAGCTGACGCTGAAGCTGCCGGAAGGCGAGAACGTCGACTTCCGCGCCGGTGGTTACGTGCAGCTGGAATGCCCGCCGCACACCGTGTACTACAAGGACTTCGACATCCAGGAGGAGTATCGCGGCGACTGGGACAAGTTCAACCTGTGGAAGTACGTGTCCAAGGTCGACGAGACCGTGATCCGTGCCTATTCCATGGCCAACTATCCGGAAGAGCGCGGTCTGGTGAAGTTCAACATCCGTATCGCCTCGCCGCCCCCCGGCAAGGACGATGTGCCGCCGGGCAAGATGTCGTCCTACGTGTTCAGCCTCAAACCGGGCGACAAGATCACCGTGTACGGGCCCTTCGGTGAGTTCTTCGCCAAGGACACCGACGCCGAGATGGTCTTCATCGGTGGTGGTGCCGGCATGGCGCCGATGCGTTCGCACATCTTCGACCAGCTCAAGCGCCTGAAGTCCAAGCGCAAGATCAGCTTCTGGTACGGCGCGCGTTCCTTGCGCGAGTCGTTCTACAACGAAGAGTACGATCAGCTGGCCGCGGAAAATCCGAACTTCGAATGGCACCTGGCGCTGTCCGATCCGCAGCCGGAAGACAACTGGACCGGCCTCACCGGCTTCATCCACAACGTGCTGTACGAGAACTATCTGAAGGACCACCCGGCTCCGGAAGACTGCGAGTTCTACATGTGCGGCCCACCCATGATGAACGCCGCAGTGATCAAGATGCTGACCGACCTGGGCGTCGAGCCGGAGAACATCCTCCTCGACGACTTCGGCGGCTGACGCATGAGGTCTGCTGTACTCCAGCCCGTTATCGCTGTCGCCCTGGCGGCAGCCCTAACGGGCTGCTTGCATTCTGAACGGATCGAAGAGTTCGGTGGCCCGACCATGGGCAGCACCTATTCGATCAAATACGTCCGCAGCGAAGGCGTCGCGCCGCAAGCCGAACTCAAGGCCGCGACTGAGGCGATCCTCGCCGAAATCGATCTGCAGATGTCCACCTATCGCGATGATTCGCTGATCGAGCAGTTCAACCGTGCGCCAGCCGGTACCTGCCAGGCCATGCCCAGGGGCGTGCTGGAGCTGGTGCGTGCCGGCGATCGCCTGCACCAGGAGAGCCAGGGCTACTTCGACCTGACGCTGGAGCCCTTGCTCGACCTCTGGGGCTTCGGCCCCAAAGGGCAGGGCGAGGCGGTGCCGGATGCCGAGCGCCTGGCCGAGGCGCGCCAGCGGGTCGGTCAGCAGCACCTGAGGATCGAAGGCGAGCAGTTGTGCAAGGATGCCGATGTTCAGGTCGACTTCAACAGCATCGCGGCCGGTTATGCCGTCGATCTGATCGTGGCGCGCCTGGGCGAGTTGGGGGTCACCAGTTATCTGGTCGAGGCCACCGGTGAGCTCAAGGCGGCTGGCTTCAAGCCTGACGGCAGCCACTGGCGTATCGGCCTGGAAGCGCCGCGTGATGATCAGCGTATGGCTCAGCGCATCCTGCAGCTCGATGGTTACGGTATTTCCACCTCGGGTGACTATCGCAACTACTTCGAAGAGAACGGCCAACGCTACTCGCACACGCTCGATCCGCTGACGGGTAAGCCGGTCAACCACAAGTTGGCAGCCGTGACAGTGGCGGATCCATCGACCTTGCGCGCCGATGGCTTGTCTACCCTATTGATGGTGCTTGGTCCGGATGCCGGTATGGCCTTCGCCGAGCGCAACGCTATCGCGGCGTTTTTCGTGACGCGTGTGGGCGAGGGTTTCGTCACACAGGGCACGACCGCATTCGAGCAGCTATTCGCTGCAGGAGATGAGCAATGACGTTTCTGGTTGTATTTCTGGTTATGGTTCTGGTCGTCGGCATGATGGCTATCGGTGTGATCATGGGGCGCAAACCCATTGCCGGTTCCTGTGGTGGCATCGCCAACCTGGGTATCGAGAAGGAGTGCTCGATCTGTGGCGGTAGCCGTGAGAAGTGTGAAGAGGTCAATCGCGACAAGAGCGAAGCGCCCAACACCGACCTGGCTTACGACGCGAGCAAGCGCTAAGCCGGCTGGTAGCTTTGATAGCCGGCAGCTGTAATCCACTGCCGGCCCTGCCGAGGGTGCGCCACAAGCGCTCCGGCCTGATCTGAAGGAGTAAACATGGCGGTCTACAACTACGATGTGGTGGTGCTGGGCTCCGGCCCGGCGGGCGAGGGCGCGGCGATGAACGCGGCCAAGGCCGGGCGCAAGGTGGCCGTGGTGGACAACCGTCCGCTGGTCGGCGGCAACTGCACCCACCTGGGCACCATTCCGTCCAAGGCGCTGCGCCATTCGGTGCGGCAGATCATGCAGTTCAACACCAACCCGATGTTCCGCCAGATCGGCGAGCCACGCTGGTTCTCGTTCCCCGACGTGCTGAAAAGCGCCGAGAAGGTGATCGCCAAGCAAGTCACTTCGCGCACCGGCTACTACGCGCGCAACCGCATCGACACCTATTTCGGTACCGCCAGCTTCGCCGACGAGCAGACGATCGAAGTGGTCTGCCTCAATGGCGTAGTGGAAAAGCTGGTGGCCAAGCAGATCGTCATCGCCACCGGCTCGCGTCCCTATCGCCCGGCCGATGTCGATTTTCGTCACCCGCGTATCTACGATAGCGACACCATTCTCAGCCTGGGTCACACACCGCGTCGTCTGATCATCTACGGAGCGGGAGTGATCGGTTGCGAGTACGCCTCGATCTTCAGTGGCCTGGGTGTGCTGGTCGACCTGATCGACAACCGCGATCAACTGCTCAGCTTCCTCGACTCGGAAATCTCCGACGCGCTTTCCTACCACCTGCGCAACAACAACGTGCTGATTCGTCACAACGAAGAGTACGAGCGCATCGAGGGCGTGGAAAACGGCGTGGTTCTGCATCTGAAGTCGGGCAAGAAGATCAAGGCCGACGCCCTGCTGTGGTGTAACGGCCGGACCGGCAATACCGATCAGCTGGGCCTGGAAAACATCGGCATCGCGGTCAACAGCCGTGGTCAGATCCAGGTCGACGAGCATTACCGCACCGAGGTCAGCAACATCTACGCCGCCGGTGACGTGATCGGCTGGCCGAGTCTGGCCAGCGCCGCTGCCGACCAGGGGCGTTCGGCTGCCGGCAGCATCGTCGACAACGGCAGCTGGCGCTTCGTCGATGACGTGCCGACCGGTATTTACACCATTCCGGAGATCAGCTCGATCGGCAAGACCGAGCGTGAGCTGACTCAGGCCAAGGTGCCTTACGAGGTCGGCAAGGCCTTCTTCAAGGGTATGGCCCGTGCGCAGATCTCGGTGGAACCGGTGGGTATGCTGAAGATTCTCTTCCATCGTGAAACCCTGGAAGTGCTGGGTGTGCATTGCTTCGGCTATCAGGCCTCGGAGATCGTCCACATTGGCCAGGCGATCATGAACCAGAAGGGTGAAGCCAACAGCATCAAGTACTTCATCAACACCACCTTCAACTACCCGACCATGGCCGAGGCCTATCGGGTTGCCGCGTTCGACGGCCTCAACCGGCTTTTTTGAGCGGCTCCGGCCGGCGGCCTGAGCCGGTCGGGGAGACAGGCTGGATAGTGGTTTCCGAGTGGCGCTGGCCGAATCGGGAGAGCTTCTAGCGTCTCAGGCGGCAGCAACGAAAAAACCGGCGCTTGGGCCTAGCCGTTGGGGAAATCTGTTGAAAGATTCCCCGATGGCCTGCGGTTACGGGCCCTATAAGCAAAAATCCCCAGCCGAGATATTTTCTGCTGGGGACTTCTACTTTTTGGCTTTCAGATCATGACGTTAGCGATCTGCATCAACAGATTAAGCCAACGCCTTGCGCTTGGGCCGGTTTTTTCGTTCTCGGGCGTTGTGTTCGTAGCCCAATGAGATGGACTCCTCCCTCCTACGGCGTCATTGCGCCAGACTGAAGGTTGTAAAACAAGCAATCCCGGAGGGGGAGCCCGCATGAAACTTAAACGCATAGGCGTGGATTTGGCAAAGCAGGTTTTTCAAGTTCATGGTGTCGACAGCCATGAGCAGGTCAAATGCCGCAAGCAACTCAAACGGCATCAGATGCTGGATTTTTTCCGCCAACTGGAGCCGTGTGTGGTGGCGATGGAGGCCTGTGGCAGCGCGCATTACTGGGCCCGTGAATTAGGCAAGCTGGGGCATGAGGTGCGTTTAATTGCTCCGCAGTTCGTCAAGCCTTACGTGAAAGGCGGCAAGAACGACGCGAACGATGCGCAGGCAATTTGTGAAGCGGCCAGCAGGCCCACCATGCGTTATGTCGTAACCGCTCCATAAACCCCGTCCTGGTGGACGGTTTTTTTCAGGAAGCAGAGGCAGAAGCTGGCGAGCAGTTCCACGGCAGCAGCGCTTCGTAATCCTCGACGCTACTGGCGGTCGGCAGGCGTTCAAGGATGTGGCGCAACCAGGCGTAAGGCTCTTGCCCGTTGGCTTTGGCAGTTTCGATCAGGCTGTAGATCTGCGCGCTGGCCGTGCCACCCTTGGGCGTGTCGCTGAACAGCCAGTTCTTGCGGCCGATGCCGATGCTGTTAAGCGAAGCAGAAGGCAACACGGAGCATGGCGTTTTACGCCAGTCATGCACTGATCCCGCGCGGTCGGAGACCCTGTGCACGTCGGGAAGTCCTTCGCACAGAAACTGGGAGATCTCAGCGGCGCCCGGTGCGCAACCACCGGGCGGAGCAGGAAAGGCCAAAAGCTGTAACCCTGCTGTCTACGCCGCCGAGAAGTCGGATACCCGATCGACCCAATGTAAGTCATCGCTTACAGGTGTTGTCAGTGTTTGTGTTGAAAACACTGCTCTTTTTGCTGAATTTGTTTTTAAGTTAATGTTTTATAGGGTTTTTATAGGGGCAATGAACATTCGAGATAAATTTTGGCCGGGTTGTGCCGCTGCCCGTAACAGCTAATATCACACCCGTGTTTAGGGACAAGCACAGGTCATCAGGATGATGATCAGGAACATCGCAAGAAGCGATTCATCAGGATGATGGGTTGGGAAATTAAGGGATTAGGGAATTAAAGTGGGCGGCGCAAGCCGCCCTTTTTTTGCGCGTGCTGTTTGTGACACCAGCCTGGCGGGCAGTTGGCCCGGAGCCTGAAAGTAAAAGACCCGCACTTGGCGTAATGCTGTTCACTTAAGAAACGGTCGAGCTCGATCAGTCCCCTCGCCCCTTCGGGGAGAGGGTTAGGGCGGCCGCGTTCGGAGAGGGGGAAACTGGCAGTTTTGCGGTGTTTTCTGCCCTCTCCGCCAGACCCTAGGCGTGCCCCCAATAAATGGGAGAGGGGAGCCAAACGTGTGCAACCTTAAGTGAACAGCATTACGCACTTGGCGGGTCTTTGTGTTTCAGGGCGAACTTAGCGCTCCAGGTGTTGCAGCTTGTCCTTCACACCATCCCACTCTTCGGCGTCCGGCAGGGCATCTTTCCTTTCGGTGATGTTTGGCCAGACTTCTGCCAGTTCGGCGTTCAGCTCGATGAACTCCTGCATGCCCTCGGGCACTTCGTCTTCGGAGAAGATTGCCTGGGCCGGGCATTCTGGCTCGCACAGGGCGCAGTCGATGCACTCGTCCGGATGGATGACCAGAAAGTTCGGGCCTTCGTAGAAGCAATCCACCGGGCAGACTTCCACACAGTCGGTGTATTTGCACTTGATGCAGTTGTCGGTGACGACGAAGGTCATGTCTGATTCTCTCCTCGGGGGCGGCCTGCGCCTTTTCTGCGAAGGGCTGCAGGCGCTCTGTCTGTGGCCGCGGCTCAGGCTGTAAGCCGGGCAGTCGTAAAATTGCGCGCGATTCTAACAGTTTGTTCTATCGAGCGTTAGATCTGCGTCTTCCATGTATATAACAGTTCCAAGGCCTTGCGTGGGGTCAGATCATCCGGATTGATCTTACCCAATTGCTCCAACAGCGGGTGTGGCACGCTGGCGAACAGGTCGCTCTGCATCGGCACCTGCGGCTGGCCGGGCGCCTGGCGTGGCAGATCGTGCGGCAGGCTGGTAGCTTCCAGGCGCGCCAGGTGCTCGCGGGCACGGCTGATCACCGTGCCGGGTACGCCGGCCAGTTGCGCCACCGCCAGGCCGTAGCTCTGGCTCGCCGGCCCAGGCTGGACATGGTGGAGGAAGACGATACGCTCGTTGTGCTCGGTGGCCGAGAGGTGCACGTTGGCCACCACCGGCTCGCTTTCCGGCAGCACGGTCAGCTCGAAATAGTGGGTGGCGAACAGGGTGAAGGCGCGCAGGCGCGCCAGATGCTCGGCCGCCGACCAGGCCAGTGACAGGCCGTCGAAAGTGCTGGTGCCACGTCCGACCTCGTCCATCAGTACCAGGCTGCGCTCGCTGGCGTTGTGCAGAATGTTGGCGGTTTCGCTCATCTCTACCATGAAGGTGGAGCGGCCGCCGGCCAGGTCATCGCTGGAGCCGATACGGGTGAAGATGCGGTCGACCAGCGACAGTTCGCAGGCCGCCGCCGGCACGAAGCTGCCGATATGGGCCAGCAGCACGATCAGTGCGGTCTGGCGCATGTAGGTGGATTTACCACCCATGTTCGGCCCAGTAATGATCAGCATGCGGCGGTTGTCGTCGAGATCCAGGTCGTTGGCCACGAAGGGTGTGGTCAGCACCTGTTCGACCACCGGGTGACGGCCCTGGTCGATGCGCATGCACGGCTCGTCGACGAAACGCGGGCGGTTCAGGTCGAGATTCAGCGCGCGCTCTGCAAGATTGCTCAGCACGTCCAGTTCGGCGAGGGCTGCGGCACTGTCCTGCAGCGGCGCCAGATGGCCGATCAGGCGCTCGAGCAACTCGTCGTAGAGCATCTTTTCGCGGGCCAGGGCGCGGCTCTTGGCCGACAGCGCCTTGTCCTCGAACTCTTTCAGCTCGGGGGTGATGAAGCGCTCGGCACCTTTGAGTGTCTGTCGGCGGATGTAGTCAGCCGGCGCCGACTCGGCCTGCTTGGTCGGCAGTTCGATGAAGTAGCCGTGCACGCGGTTGTAGCCGACCTTGAGGTTGGCCAGGCCGGTGCGCTCCTTCTCCCGCGCTTCCAGATCCATGAGGAACTGTCCGGCGTTCTCGCTCATGGCCTGCAGTTCGTCCAGCTCGGCGTCATAGCCGCTCTTCAGCACGCCGCCGTCGCGGATCACCGCCGGCGGGTTGTCGATGATGGCGCGGGCCAGTAGGTCGGCCAGTTCCGGGTAGGTGGAGATGCTGCTGGCCAGCTGTTGCAGGTGCGGGGTATCCAGCGAGGTCATCGCCAACTGCAGCTCGGGCAGTGCCGCCAGGGCGTCGCGCAGGCGGGCAAGGTCGCGCGGACGGGCGTTGCGCAGGCCGATACGGGCGAGAATACGCTCCAGGTCGCCGATTTCCTTGAGCTGCGGCTGCAGCGTTTCGAAGCGATAGCCATCGAGCAGGCGGGCGATGGCGTCCTGACGCGCCTCCAGCACCGCGCGATCACGCAAGGGACGGTTCAGCCAACGGCCCAGCAGGCGGCTGGCCATGGCGGTCTGGCAGCGATCCATCACCGATTGCAGGGTGTTGTCGCGGCCGCCGGCGAGGTTGATGTCCAGCTCCAGGTTGCGGCGGCTGGCACCATCGAGGATCACCGCGTCGTCCAGGCGCTCGTGACGCAGGCTGCGCAGGTGAGGCAGGGCGGTACGCTGGGTTTCCTTGGCATAGCTGAGCAGGCAGCCGGCGGCACCGATGGCCAGGGTCAGGTTCTCGCAGCCGAAGCCTTTCAGATCCTGTGTGCTGAATTGCTGGCACAGGCTCTTGAAGGCGCTGTCGCGGTCGAAATCCCAGGGGGCGCGGCGGCGCGAACCTTTGCGCTTCTCGGCGGGCAGGCCCAGCGGCCAGTCGTCCGGGATCAGCAGTTCGGCGGGGCTAAGTCGCTCCAGTTCGGCCAGCAGGTTTTCCCAGCCCTTGATCTCCTGCACGCTGAAGCGGCCGCTGGTGATGTCAAGCACGGCCAGGCCGAACAGGCGCTCATCACCGAGGACAGCAGCCAGCAGGTTGTCGCGGTGCTCATCGAGCAGGGCTTCGTCGCTGATGGTGCCGGGGGTGATGATGCGTACCACCTGACGCTCCACCGGACCCTTGCTGGTGGCCGGGTCGCCGATCTGTTCGCAGATCACCACCGATTCGCCGAGCTTGACCAGCTTGGCCAGGTAGCCTTCGAGCGAATGGAAAGGAATGCCGCACATGGGAATCGATTGGCCAGCCGACTGGCCGCGTGCGGTCAGGGTGATGTCGAGCAGCTTGGCTGCCTTCTTCGCGTCTTCGTAGAAAATCTCGTAGAAGTCGCCCATGCGATAGAACATCAACTGATCCGGGTGCTGGTTCTTCAGCTTCCAGTACTGCTGCATCATCGGGGTGTGCTGTGACAAATCTGAAATTGCTTTATTCATCAGTGACTTAGAGTTAAGCGCTAATTTTTGTGGGGCAGGGTTGGGGCAAATCAGTTGGTGCTTTGCATGCCTGACCAGATGTGTCGCAGCTCGTTTGGGGACTCGTCGTCCATCCACTTGGCGTACACCTGAACAAGCATGGTGAAGTCCTTGTGCCCCATCTGCTTGGCGATGAACGCGAGGTTACCACGGGCGACCAGACACCAGCAGGCGTAGGTGTGTCGGGTCTGGTACGGCCGGCGCGGGCGGATCTTGGCGCGGCGCTGGAGGTTCGCCCACTTGCTGTTCCATGACGACGGGATGAACCACGGGTTGACGTGCTTCTTGCGTGCTTGCACGACGGGGGAGATAAGCGGGGTCACCGTCTCCTGCAGCGATTCGTGCCGGTTGAGCTGCACGGTGATCGTCTGCGGCTCGATGCCGTGGTCGATGGCCAGCAGTACGCGGCAGGCTTCCAGTGCCGGCGGGAACAGCAGCACGGTGCGGCGCTTGCCTGTCTTGGGCAGCTTGAACGCGCCTTTGCTGGTGATCGCGCGGTTGACGTGGATCTGCCCCTTCGTCAGGTCGATGTCCTCCCTGGCCAGCGCGCCGAGTTCACCTGGGCGCAGCCCGGTGTAGACGGCCAGGGTAACGGCGGCGCGATCCATCGGGTGCAGGCAGCCCTTGTTCAGCAGCTCGGCCAGCTCGGCTTTCGTGAGCGGGTCGGGGTCGCGGTCGGTCATCTCGAAGCGGGTACAGGCGCTCGCCAGGCCAGGCCGGCAATAGCCGTTCGACTCACTCCAGCCCAGAAAGCCGGCGAGAACGGCCAGGTAGTGATTCACCGTCGACGTGGTTCGGGTTGCGATCAGCGTAACGCGCAGGTTCTGGATGTCCTCGGGCAGCAACACGCTGGCCAGGCGATCCTTGCCCAGCAGCTCGATGCAGATGTCGAGCGCCAGGCTATAGCGGCGCTCGGTTTCCTCGGTGATGTCGACGGCCTTGAGCGGCTTGTATCGGGCCAGCAGCACGTGCAGGCGCTCGTCGCGGCTGCTGCTGTAGTTACCGGCCTGGCGGGACTCGGGGAAGTGCTGGGCGTAGTCGAAGGTGCCGGTCTTGATGGCATGAAGCACTGCCGCCCGGAGCTGGGCGGCGTGCTTGATGTTGGCTTTGGTAACCGGTAGGCCGAGGGTTTCGCGACAGCGGCGGCGCTTCCACATGAATACGATGCGGATGCTGTTGCCGTGGATCTCAACGCCCTTGTGCTTGGCTAGCTCGGCCTCTATGCCGCTTCCTGCGGAGACTGCTCGACCCACTTGTCCACCTCCTCAATGTTGATGAAGATGCGGCCATCTCGTGCCTTGCGCCAGATTCGTCCCTGTGACCAGGTGCCGTTTTTCACCTTGTGCTCGATGGCCGTTCGGCTGTATCCGAGCATTTCAGCGGCTCTGGGAATCAAAACCCAACGAGGTGTGCTCACAGGTGATCCTCCCATTTAGGGCTCTGCATTTTTGCCGCCAGGAGTTTTGTACGCGTTTGCGCCCCTACGTGAGTTGTGTTGGTACAGCTTGATATCGGCATGAGGTGTCCTCCTGTTCTTAGCCGACACCTATTAAATGGCACTGCAAATTTTTTTGGGGGCGCTATCTGACCAGTTTTTGGCAGGTTTTAGACGCGCCCAGCTTTAGGTTTTGTACGAAAAGTACTGCTTCGGGAGTCGCAGGTTGCAAGCCAAAGCGCCCATAGCAAGTGCCTATTTCGGGGCTCTGTTATCGAGCCGCTCATTCATAAGGCTCTCATGTGTTTTTGGATACCCAAGCGGCCAAGTCATTGTCGCTATGGATCACAGACGGCAACAGAACTTGCTGATTTGCCCAGAAACTGACCTAGCGCTTGAGGCAATCGCATCGGTGTTGCCGTAATGGATGACAAACGGCAGTCTGAGCCTGATATCCCCGCTCCTGAGCTTGTGCTGAGTTAGCGTCTGAAAAATATTGACGCAGATGAAAGTGAGGAATGGAGGAGCGCCTACTAAAGTAAAATTAGAAAAGTCGCCAAGTAGGCTGCTCATTTTTGCTATTAATTATTTTCCTATAAAGTAACTTGCCTCGCCCGCCTTAAAAACAGCAGGCGGTAACCTGTTGGTTTTAGAGTATGATTTAGCTGTGTCATAAATTATAAGCCATTCTGGTAGAGCTTCAGAAAACTCAGCGAGTTTAGTGCGCCACCCTTCAAGGTTCATAAATCCTTCAGTGTTCAGCGTGATTTCATGTGAAAGCTTATGGTCGATAATGAAGATTGGACCGTATGATTTTGGAGTGTCGATAAACCATGGGCTTTCTTTTGCTTGATCGGAGAACAAGACAAGGTTGCTTTTTTTGGGGAATTTCTTATCGAAGGCAAGGCCAGAAGCGGCAGGGTACTTGGTCATGCTTATATCTTGAGGTAATTTCTTAACAAAAACCTTCTCTCTGGCTTTGTTATATTCCTCCTCAACAATTCTGGCAGCATCTTCAGGTGAAGAGGCCAGGTCAGACGGAACCCATGCAGCGATTTGAGTGACCTGAACAGGTTGCACAGGTCCACTAAGAAGCATTAGCCCAAAGCCAATGCCAAGAGCGGCGCCGCCACTCATTCCGGTAGGTGGCGAAGCTGCACTAAGTCCAAAACTTGCAGTGTCAAGTGCGCCATATCTGGAACCGCCTTCGGCAGATTGGCCCGGCGAGTTAGCAAATAGCTCACCCGGAACATCTCTCATTCCATAGATACCCATAGCATCTAGGTAGCGCAAGGCATCCGACCATTTCTCTAGTGGCGTTGTCGCTGGGTCATTAAGATCAGATACATTGATCTTTGGTGACCCTCCACCGCTGGCGCAGCCTGAAATTGCCGCCATTAACAGTGCTGCAACTGAAAGCTTCCTAAGCATGGTTGTTCCTCGTTAAATTACAAGCGTGATTTATTAGTGTGCTAGTTTTGTTTTAGCTTTAGTTGTTAGGGTTTGAACAACCAAATACGCTATACCGTTGTTAATTATTTGATCATGCCAGCCTTAAAATCCAACTCCAAAAAATGCCCGCCATCTTTCTATTTTCCCTGGATGGGGTCATGGCTGAGAGATTTTTTTCGATGCTGTTTCCGGTGTACGCAAGCCCAGTAACGGCGAGGCCTGCAGAGTAATTTCCGGTGTTATTTTCCGGTCCTGCGAGGCATTTTCCGGTGTACCGGAAACACGAGGCCCGTTTACCGGAAAAAAACCTAATCTGGGAACTGTTTCCGGTGTGCGAAAAGCCAGTAACGGCGGGGCCTGCGGGTTATTTTCCGGTGTTATTTTCCGGTCTTGCAGAGGCATTTTCCGGTGTACCGGAAACACGAGGCCCGTTTACCGGAAAAAAAACCTAATCTGGAAACTGTTTCCGGTGTGCGCAAAGCCAGTAACGGCGGGGCTTGCGGGTTATTTTTCGGTGTTATTTTCCGGTCTTGCAGAGGCATTTTCCGGTGAACCGGAAACACGAGGCCCGTTTACCGGAAAAAAACCTAATCTGGAAACTGTTTCCGGTGTGCGCAAACCCAGTAACGGCGGGCCTTTCAGGGTTTTTTCCGGTCTTTTCCAGTCACAGCCGCGACTGAACCTGCTGCTACGCAGTGTCGAAAAAAGTGTGACCTTGATGCTAATAGATATAGAGAAAGGCAATTTTTTTGAGAAAACTCCGTGTCGCGCAGCGTAGTGATGGTTTGTGAGTCAACACTAAAGGCAGTCGGTGTGACGGGCAGTTTGGCGCAGTCATTTGGTGCTGGGTTATCGGTAGTACTGTCAATTTGAAATGGGTCGGATGTTCTCGATTATTTAACTATTAATTCATAAGTGCTACGCAGATAAAAATTTGTTGCATGGCTGGCATAGCTAAAATTCAGAAGCCTGCTCTTGCTGTGGGGCGCTATTGAGTGCTCTAACAGCTGCAAACGCATTGCTTGAAGCAGGTGTGCTCGGCGCTCATCGCACAGTAGTCTCGGCAAGCATTTCCTCATATAGGCTATTGGGAATCTCGTAAAGAGTTGTGTGTCGCGTATTTTTGCTGCGTTCCCTAGGCAAGATGCATGACATCAAGTCACTTCTACCTTGAATTCGTGCGTGGTTCTTGTGATGTAGATAAAAATTTTTGGGCTGCTGATGCAATCGCTGATTTTGATCTCAATGAATGACACAGTGGTAGGTGTTTAAACTCGATTATGAATATTTTCTCTCAATTTATTTGTGAATTTTTTTATATTAGTAAAATGGCTTTGGTCGCTATTGATCATCAGTGTCGTATTTTTTGTCTAGATAGTCAGCCACAAGAAAGCCGCATACTCCGACAGCAATCACAAATATGGTTATCCCTATTACGGCATGAATCAGCGTCATGAGGTCTTCCAATGTCATAGGTGTAAAGTGGGCGAGATCCTAGATAAGTATAACTGCTACCTACCAATAGGGCGGCGGGGAATTGTATCTCCGAAATGTGGGCAAGGCTGCCGATCAGATACATGTCTTTTTGGCCTATACCCTAACCAGACATACTTAATCTCAGTTTTTGCATGTACGGATAGGGTCGTTTTTGCAATAACTTGGCATCTGCCTGGCTGCTTTTAAGATCTCAGCTATACACATTTTCCTGAGAGGCAGCATGCACGGACAACGAATTGGTTACATACGGGTCAGTACGCTCGACCAGAACCCGGATCGACAACTGGAAAGCGTTCAGGTGGGCAAGGTGTTCATCGACAAAGCTTCTGGTAAAGACACTCAGCGCCCCCAACTCGATGCTTTGCTTGGCTATGTCCGCGAGGGTGACACCTTGGTGGTGCACAGTATGGATCGCCTGGCTCGAAATCTGGATGACTTACGCCGTATGGTGCAGCAGCTCACTGGGAGGGGAGTGCGGATCGAGTTCGTGAAGGAGTCGCTGACCTTCACCGGGGAGGATTCGCCGATGGCCAACCTGCTGCTGTCGGTCATGGGCGCTTTCGCAGAGTTCGAGCGAGCATTGATTCGAGAACGCCAACGAGAGGGAATTTCTCTGGCGAAACAGCGCGGAGTGTATCGGGGGAGAAAAAAAGCGCTGAGCGACAGTCGAATCGAAGAACTGCGGCGCCGTGTGGAAGCCCGTGAGCCGAAAGCCGCGTTGGCTCGCGAGTTCGGTATCAGCCGAGCCACCCTCTATGAGTACCTGAGAACTCCCACGTAGTGAGTACAGCCTGTCCCCTGGTAGGGAAAAGCTTTCCCATCCAGGGGAGGGGCTTCAGTTCTCTTCGCTCCAAATGCCATCCAGCAGTCAGTTTTTGCACTGGACTGGCGTGATGTACTTCAGGCCCGAATTCTGGGTGTCGTGGGGCTAGGCCTTGGGATTGTTCCGCTTGTTGGTAGTTTCTTTTTACAAGAAACAAAGCAGGAGCTTTGCCATGACTCAAGTGTTGTGCAGACGCTGTAACCGACGCATGGTGCCGCGTGTAATTTTCAGCCGCAGCATTTCCGCTGGTTACGGCTGGCGTATCGGCGGTGGAAAGCCAATATCCAACTGCTGCCCTTTTTGTCTCTCGGAGCAATGGGATTCAGACACGCCTGCAAGCCAACTACGAGGCGGTGTCTTGATGAAGGTAGCCAGCATTCCGCTGACGATTATTCTGTTTATGCTGTTGGTAGGCGTGTTTGCGAAGGTAAGCAATCACTTCGGTGGTTCGCTTCTGCTCGAATGGACTGGCGTAATCGTAGCGCTCGTGGCTACGTATAAATTCGGGCGCTGGTTCGTCAACTGACCTCTTCCAAGGGAAGAGCCTAAGACCGTTCGGATAAAATGCTGGCTTTTGGCAGCTCGCTCCGCAGTAGGCGGAAGCGGCCGGCTGAGGCTTTAAGTTGTACATCCTGCTCATCGACCAGCTTCAGGCGATAACTTCGTCCCAGAACAAGCCTTTGCCATCGACATATCCCTTGGTAGGGATAGCCCGCTGCAGGCGCACCTTTTCGTCCAGGTGCTTGTGCGTATGAAGGCATACAGCCACATGGGGTGTGAACGAATATCACCTGGCGAGGTACACTCCGGTTTTTGTTTGCACACTCTGGAGCAGTAGCGTGAACACGGAAAACCATTCCCAGACGGCCGCCTTTCTCTGGTCGATTGCCGACCTGTTGCGCGGTGACTTCAAGCAGTCGCAGTACGGTCGCATCATCCTGCCGTTCACCCTGCTGCGGCGCATGGAATGTGTGCTGGAGCCGACCAAGGAAGCGGTGATCCGTGAGTCCTACGCGCAGGAAGGCCGGCCTGATCTGGTGCGCGAGCGCCTGCTGCTGCGCGCGGCCGGGCAGCAGTTCTTCAATGCCTCCAAGCTGACTCTGGGTACGCTGTCCGACACCCAGACCGCCGCCGACCTGATGAGCTATGTGCAGTCCTTCAGCAAGGATGCCCGCGAGATCTTCGAGCACTTTCACTTTGAAGACTTCGTGCAGCAGCTCTCTGCCGCCAACCTGCTGTATCAGGTGGTGCAGCGCTTCGCCGCCACCGACCTGAGCCCCGAGCGCATCAGCAACTTCGGCATGGGCATCATCTTCGAAGAGCTGATCCGCAAGTTCGCGGAAAGCTCCAACGAAACCGCTGGGGAGCACTTCACCCCGCGAGATATCGTACACCTGACCACCTCGCTGGTAATCACCGGGCAGGACGACAAGCTCAAGCCCAACAGCATCGTCACCATCTACGATCCGACTGCCGGGACCGGCGGATTCCTTTCCGAGGGCGACGAGTACATCCAGTCCATCAGCCAGCAGGTCACCGTGTCGCTGCATGGCCAGGAGCTCAACCCCGAGTCCTACGCCATCTGCAAGGCGGACATGCTGATCAAGGGCCAGGACGTATCCAACATCAAGCTGGGCAACACCCTGTCCGACGACCAACTGGCCGACAACCGCTTCGACTTCATGCTCAGCAACCCGCCGTTCGGCGTGGAGTGGAAGAAGGTACAAAAGCAGATCACCGACGAGCACAGCGAAAAAGGCTTCAACGGCCGCTTCGGCCCCGGCCTGCCGCGTGTGTCCGATGGCTCGCTGCTGTTCCTGTTGCACCTGGTCAGCAAGATGCGTGACCCGCGTGAAGGCGGTTCGCGCATCGGCATCATCCTCAACGGCTCGCCGCTGTTTACCGGCGGCGCCGGTTCGGGCGAGTCGGAGATTCGCCGCTACCTGCTGCAGAACGATCTGGTCGAAGCCATCATCGCCCTGCCCACCGACATGTTCTACAACACCGGCATCGCCACCTATGTGTGGGTGCTGAGCAACCACAAGGCCGCCGTTCGCCAGGGCAAGGTGCAGTTGATCGACGGCAGCCAGCACTTCGCCAAGATGCGTAAATCCCTCGGCAGCAAACGCCAGTACCTCACCGAGGAGCAGATCGACGCGCTGGTGCGCCTGTATGGCCGCTTCGAGGAAACTGCGCAGAGCAAGATCTTCCCCGTCGAAGCCTTTGGCTACCGGCGCATCACTGTCGAGCGTCCGCTGCGCCTGAACTTCCAGACCAGCGCCGAGCGCATCAAGAAAGTGCTGGAAGAAAAAGCCATCGAGAAGATGGATGCCCCGGCCCGTCAGCGCCTGATCGAAGCCCTGCAGGCGATGGACGCAAGCCAGCTGCACCGCAACCGCGAGCAGTTCAGCAAGCTGCTGAAGAAGGCGCTCAACGCCCGCGACGTATCGCCCAGCACGCCGGAGCTGAAGGCCATTCTCAGCGGCTTAAGCGAGCGCGACCCGGAAGCGGATATCTGCATGGTCAGAGGCCAGCCGGAAGCCGATGCCGGCCTGCGCGACAACGAGAACGTGCCGCTGGGCGAGTCGGTGTACGACTACTTCGAGCGCGAAGTGAAACCCCATGTGCCGGATGCCTGGATCGACGAGAGCAAGACGGATGCGCAGGACGGCGAAGTCGGTGTGGTCGGTTTCGAGATTCCCTTCAATCGCCACTTCTACGTGTTCCAGCCACCGCGCCCGCTGGAAGAGATCGACCGCGACCTTAAAGCCTGCACCGACCGCATCAAGCAGATGATAGAGGGGCTGTCGGCATGACAAATTTGTCGGGAGCAAATTTGAACAACGGCGCAGCCGTTGGCCCGCAGGGCGAGAGCAGGGAAAGCCCGAGTAGTTTTCCGGCATATCCGGCTTATAAGGATTCCGGTGTGGAATGGCTGGGAGAGATTCCCGGGCACTGGGCTGTGTTCATTGCTAAGCGAATGTTCGGCAATGTTAGAGAGTCGGCCAGCGCAGATGCTGAGCAGCTAGCTGCTACCCAAGCATACGGTGTTATTCCTCAAAAAGATTTCATGGAAAGGAATGACACAAAAGTTGTTTTGGCGCTTTCTGGTACTGAGAATTTCCGAGCCGTAAAGTCTAACGACTTTGTTATTAGCCTCAGATCCTTTCAAGGGGGTATTGAGCATTCAGCATATGATGGATGTGTTAGTCCAGCATATACCGTTCTCCGGCGAAAAGATGAGAGAAATCTAAATCCTGGCTATCTCAGATATCTATTCAAAGACGCCTCTTACATCTCCGCTTTGCAGTCTGTAACAACTGGGATTAGAGAGGGGAGGACAATTACATATGAGCAGTTCGGCTCTTTATCGATGCCAGTTGCGCCAGTTGCCGAACAAACCCAAATCGCCCGCTTCCTCGACCACGAAACCGCCCGCATCGACGCACTGATCGAAGAGCAGCAGCGCCTGATCGAGCTGCTCAAGGAAAAGCGCCAGGCCGTAATCTCCCGCGCCGTAACCAAAGGCCTCGACCCGACGGTGCCGATGAAAGACTCCGGCGTAGAGTGGCTGGGCGAGGTGCCGGCGCATTGGGATGTTTGTTCTGTCCGACGGGTAATTAGTGCCATCGAGCAAGGCTGGAGCCCCGAATGCGAGGCAAACCCTGCTGATGAGGATGCCTGGGGAGTACTAAAAGCTGGTTGTGTCAATCGAGGGGTATTCGACCCTTCCGAGAACAAGACATTGCCTGCTTGGCTGGAGCCGGTAGCTGAATACGAAGTTCGTGCTGGCGATATATTGATGTCCCGGGCAAGCGGTTCACCTGAATTAGTAGGTTCCACTGCGCTGCTTGGAGAGGTTCGCGAGAAGCTGATGCTTTCTGACAAGATCTTTCGCCTCCACTTGGAGGCAAAGATCAGCAGTTCCTTTTTTGTTTGGGTGATGAATGCTCAGTTTATGCGGGCCCAGATAGAACAAGCGCTGAGTGGCGGAAATGGATTGGCCAATAATTTGCCACAGTCATCCTTGCTCGCCTTTTGGCTAGCTGTGCCCCCGAGCCACGAGCAAGTTGCCATCGCCGAGTACATCAACAAGCTGGTAGGAGAAATTGATGCGTTGATCTCCGAAGGTGGCTCTGCAGTCGAGCTTCTCCAAGAGCGTCGCTCCGCCCTGATCTCCGCCGCCGTTACCGGCAAAATCGATGTTCGCGGTTGGCAGCCGCCGGCCATCAACCAAGCCCCAAAATTAGAAGTAACAGAGGCCAACTAAATGGCGGACAGCAAGGAAGCCCAATTCCAGCAGGACATCATCACCGCGATGGTCGCCCAGGGTTGGCTCACCGGCCCGGCCAGCGGCTACGACCGTTCCACGGCCCTGTATACCGAGGACTTTCTTGGTTACTTGAAGGAGGCTTGGCCCGAGCGCTGGGACAAGTTCGCCAAGGCCAACCCCAACAACCCGGAAGGCGTGCTGGTGCAGAAGCTGGTGCGCGAGCTGGAGCAGGACGGCACCCTGGATGTGCTGCGCCATGGCTTCAAGCTGCCGGGGGTGAAGATCGAGGTGTGCAGCTTCAAGCCCGACCACGGCATGAACCCGGACACCCTCAAACGCTACCAGTGCAACCGCCTGCGCGTGGTGCCGGAGGTGTCTTATTCCCCTCACTTCCGCGAGGGGGAATACAACCCCCGTCTGGATCTGGTGCTGTTCGTCAACGGCATTCCTGTCGCCACGCTGGAGCTGAAAAGCGAGTTCAAGCAGAGCGTGGAAAACGCCAAACGCCAGTACCGCTACGACCGCCCGGTGAAAGACCCGCTCACGCGCAAGCCCGAGCCGCTCTTGAGCTTCAAGCGCGGCGCGCTGGTGCACTTTGCCGTGAGCCAGGATGAAGTGGCGATGACCACCCAGCTGGCCGGCAAGGACACCTTCTTTTTGCCGTTCAACCTCGGCAGCCTCGACGGCGGTGCCGGCAACCCGCCTGCGCCGGATGACAGCCAGTACGCCACCGGCTACCTGTGGCAGCGCCTGTTCCAACCGGATGCCTGGCTGAAGGTGCTGGGCCGCTTCCTGCATCTGCAGAAGAGCGTGAAGGAAGATGCAGACGGCAAGCGCGTCACCAAGGAAACCCTGATCTTCCCGCGCTACCACCAGTGGGAAGTGGTCAACACGCTGATCGAGACCACCCGCGCCGAAGGGCCGGGCAAGCGTTACCTGATCCAGCACAGCGCAGGCTCGGGCAAGTCCAACTCGATTGCCTGGACGGCGCATCAACTGGCCTCGCTCTACGATGCCGAGGGCCAGCGCCTGTTCAACTCGGTGATCGTGATTACCGACCGCACCGTGCTGGACAAGCAGCTGCAGGACACCATCTACCAGTTCGAGCACGCCCAGGGCGTGGTCAAGTGCATCACCCGCGATATCGGCAGCCAGAGCAAATCCGAGCAACTGGCCGAGGCGCTGGCCGAGCAGACGCGCATCATCATCGTCACCATCCAGACCTTTCCGGCGCTGTTCGATGCGCTGGACAAGTACCCGAGGCTTGCCAGCGGGCGCTATGCGGTGATCGCCGACGAGGCGCATTCCTCGCAGGCCGGCTCATCGGCCAGCAAGTTGAAGCAGATTCTCGGTAGCGATGCACCGGAGGCCGAAGAGATCAGCGCCGAAGAGCTGCTGGACGCCGCGGTGGCTGCCCGCGCGCCCAACGAGCGCATCAGCTACTACGCCTTTACCGCCACGCCCAAGGCCAAGACCCTGGAGCTGTTCGGTCGCCCGGCCAACCCGGCGCTGCCGGCCAGCGCCGACAACAAGCCCGAGGCGTTTCACCTGTACTCCATGCGCCAGGCCATCGAGGAAGGCTTCATTCTCGATGTGCTGCAGAACTACACCACCTACAGCACCGCCTGGAAAATCGCCCACCCGGACGGCGACGACGAGGAAGTGGACTCGAAAAAGGCGCGCATGAAGCTGGCGCGCTGGGTGCGCCTGCATCCGTACAACATCAGCCAGAAGGTGGAGGTGATCGTCGAGCACTTCCGCGCCAATATCCGCCACCTGCTGGGCGGCCAGGCCAAGGCCATGGTGGTCACCAGCAGCCGGCAGGAGGCAGTGCGCTACCAGTTGGCAGTGCAGGCCTATGTGAAGCAGATGGGCTACACCGACGTGCACCCGCTGGTGGCCTTCTCCGGCAGTGTGCTGCCGGATGGAGTGATCCCCGAAGAGGTGACGGAAAGCAGTAGCCTGCTCAACCCCGGACTGAACGGGCGTGATCTGGCGGAAGCCTTCGACACCCAGGACTTCAACGTGATGATCGCCGCCAACAAGTACCAGACCGGCTTCGATCAGCCCAAGCTGTGCGCCATGTACGTGGACAAGAAGCTGCAGGGCGTGGACTGCGTGCAAACCCTGTCGCGCCTGAACCGCACCTTTGGCGACAGCAAGCCGACCTTCATTCTCGACTTCTTCAACGATCCTCAGGACATTCTCGACGCCTTTCTGCCGTACTACACCAAGGCCGAGCTGACTGACGTGACGGACCCGCAGCTCATCTATGACCTGCAGAAGAAGCTGGATGCCGAGGGCATTTACCACTGGGAGGAAGTGGCGGCGTTTGCGCTGGCCTTCTTCGACCCCAAGGCCGCTGCCAGCAAGCTCAGCTACTACTGCGCGCCCGCCAAGGAGCGCTTTGCCAAGCGCTACAAGCTGGCCCAAGAGTCACGCCAGCAGGCGCTGGACTTCAAGCGTACCGCCGAGAAGAACGGCGACAGCGCCGGCCTGAAAAAAGCCGAAGCAGCAGTGAAGGAAGCTGGCGAGCAGGTGGATCAGCTCGACCCGTTCAAGAAGAACCTGCAGAGCTTTGTGCGCCTGTACGAGTTCCTCTCCCAGATCATTCCCTATGAGGATCGCGAGCTGGAGCAGCTATGCGTGTACGCCAAGCACCTGCACCCGCTGCTGCGTGTGGATCGCCTCGATCAGGAAGACGTGGACGTGGGCGAGCTGCAACTGACCCACTACCGCCTGACCAAACGCGCCGAGCATCAGCTGCGCTTGAGTGAGGAGCAAGGCGAATACGGCCTCGATCCGGCCACGGGGTTGGGCAGCGGCAAGCCCCATGACCCGGAGAAGAAGCGGCTATCGGAAATCATCGAGGCGCTGAACGATATCTTTGGCGCCGAGGTGAGCGACGAAGACCAGCTGCAGTTTCTCACCGGCATCGCCAATCGCATCAGCCGCCAGGAGGATGTGATGGCCCAGGTGAACAACCACTCGGTCGAACAGGTCATGCACGGCCTGTTCCCCAAGCGCGTGCTGGACACGGTGCTCGACGCCATGACCGACCACGAAAAGATGTCGCTGGAAGTGCTGGATAACGAGACCAAGAGCCAGGCGTTTGCGTTGGTGATTCTGAAGATGCTGACGGCGACTGGTGGCTTGGGACAAAGTCACGGCGGCGCTGCTGTCTGAATTTCTTGCACGGTGGACTACTTGCGCTGACTAAATTTCAGACGGCCGTGGAAGAAGGCTTGAAGGATCGCAGGCGAGCTCGCCTGCGATGCGATAGAGCTTCTCGACGGTAATGTTGACCTCGCCACGCTCTATTCGGCCCATGTAGCTGCGGTCGATATTGCAGGCCAGCGCGAGTGCATCCTGGGAAATCCGGCAGATCTTCCTCTGCATTCGGATGCGTTCCCCTAACGCTTTCGCCAACGTATCCATGACCGTCTCAATTCCACTTGAGGCGGCACTATCGTGCGTTTGCGGACAAGCAGGCCACGGACTATAATCCGCATTTCTTTCGCGCTAACCCTTCTGGTGCCTCAATGAAATCGGCCTCGTTCATTTTCGACAGGCGCCTGTATGAGCTGCTTCAGGAGCAAGGCCGTACAACGTTCACCACACGTGAATTGCGGGATGCCTACGCTGAGCGTCTCGGAGAGGGCTTTTCTCTCAATGATGTTCGCCGTTACGTTTATGAGCAGATCCGTCGCATGCTCCGGCTGGGCTGGCTTGTGCCTGATGAAGAGCGCCGGACACGAGGGCAGGTTTACCACCTGAAAACGTTACCGGCGCGTGCTCAGCTTGAACTGATCGACGATGGGTTCGAGCTCCGTCTTATGGCGATGCGTGAAGCCGATCAGGAGCGATCACTGGTAGAGCCGGATGTTGTGGCGGAAAGCCCGGTACCTGATGCAGAGCAGCATCTGGAAACGCTCCTCAAGGAGATTCGGCTGGATTTCCTTTCTGCGATGGGGGAAGCGGAGCGCTACAAGCAGCTCTTTGAAGATATGCCGCATCTGCGTGACAAGGTCGAAAGCGAATATCTGGATGCTCGGGACCGAAGCTCGCGACTGATTGGGCATCTCCGCGCTGTCGAGAATACGCTCAAAACGCTCGCCGCTCTTCGATGACCTCCTTGCTGCGAGATTGGCAACGCCGCTGTATCAATACGGCGCTGGAGCACTTCCTTTCCACGTCACATTTTTTCTGCCAAGCAACACCAGGCGCTGGCAAGACGCGCATGGCAGCAGAGCTGGCTCGCAACCTGCTGGATCAGGGCAGGATTGATCTTGTGCTCTGCTTTGCGCCGTCATGCCAGGTAGTGGAGGGCTTCCGCTCTACCTTCATGGCGGTGCTAGGCAGGCGTCTGGACGGTCAGCTCGGGGCAGTGGGCGCTGCGTACACCTATCAAGCCATGGATTACCGTGAAGAGGCGTTCTGGCAGCTCCTCGACGACTACCGGGTCTTCGTTGTCTTTGACGAGATCCATCACTGTGCGGGTCATGATCCGCTGCTGAGCAACGCCTGGGGGCAGCAGATCCTCCAACGGGTTCAGGATCGCGCCGCATGCACGCTGGCTCTGTCCGGCACACCATGGCGCTCGGATGACCGGGCCATTGCCTTGGCTCGATACTCGTCGCCGGAAGGCCAGCTGATTTGTGACTTTCGCTATGGATTAAAAGAGGCTATCGCTGATGGAGTTTGCCGCTCGCCCCGCATAGTCCTCCTCGACAATCAGCAGGTGAAGCTCACGGAGGAGTTGCAGGCTGAAAGTACCGTCAGACTTTTTCCCAGCATCGCTAAGCTCCTGGGAGAATCCCCCGTCACCTACGAAGAACTACTGCGTCACGACGAGGTGATCGATCAGTTGCTCATCTTGGGACGTGCCAAGCTGGACGTGCTTCGCCAGATCAAGCCAGATGCGGCTGGCTTGGTGGTATCTACCGATATCGAGCACGCACGACAGATAGCCCATGCCTTGGAGGCCATGGGGGAAAGCTGTCAGATCGTCACCAACCGAACGCCGGATGCCCAGCAGTTAATCAACACGTTTAGGCACAGCGACTGCCGTTGGATCGTCGCAGTGGGGATGATCAGTGAGGGAACGGACATTCCCCGTCTGCAGGTGTGCTGCTACCTCAGTCGTATTCGTACTGAGCTGCACTATCGGCAAGTGCTGGGTCGGGTACTCAGACGTAAGGATGAGTCAGATGATGAGGCTTGGTTATTCATGCTGGCTGAGCCGACGCTACGGCGTTACGCCGAGCGAATTGCGGATGATTTGCCCGACGATCTGGCGGTATTGAGTGTGCAGGTGCCAGACCCTGCCTCGGGCTCTGCGATAGGGTGGCCAGGCCTTGGCTTCAATGAAGGCGGGCGAGCAGGCGGAGAGCCCGATGGCGAGCAGGTTCATGATGCCAGCGTGGCAAATGTCGTATCACTGGATGGGCTGGCTGATGGGCCGACCTATCAGGTCAGCTTTTCTCAACACTATCGGCAGCAATTATTGGCGTGCTATTAGCGCTTCTGTGGGACAAAGCATGGCCCAGCCAGGGAAAGCCAAAATGGATCAGCACGAGAAGAGTCCGGGCGCTAGCTAAAGCAGTCAACCAGTCAGCCATCGAGATATTCGGGAATCAAAAGGAGACAGAGCGCTGGCTCAAAGCACCAAACAAGGCCCTTGGCGGAAACTCTCCCGCATCGCTTTGCAAGACAGAGGATGGAGCGATACAGGTTCGGCGCGTGCTACACGCGGTAAAGTGGTGAGGGAGCGTGTAAATGGTGTCGATTTTTTATCTTTTGTAGAGGCTGACATGACGTTGCCCCATGAGCGTACCCGCGCAGTAGCGCAAACCTACGAGTTTCTAGGAAAACTCGCTCGTAACAGCAATCTGCCCGAGGAAATTCGCCGCGACGCACTCCACTTGCTACGCCATTTCCCCAATCAATATGACGTAACCAAGGCAGGAGCGAATGAAGAGAGGCTGTCAGAGGTTCCGCACTTGTTCATTGACCCTGTCTTCAGCTCTTCATGCGTTTAGATAGAAAACCTGATGCTTTCGTATCAGGCGTGATCCAAAGGTTTGGGTCGCCGCGTCTGCAGAAAGTCAGGAACTCGTACCGCCGCCTTCCTTGAAAAAATCATCGCGAGCTATACGCCCGAAGTCGCCAAGATCCTGATCCTTATCGCTGAACATGGTATTCACCATGCGCTCTCGTCGGAGACCGGAAATCGTCCTAAAAAAGCAGGGCTCACAAAGATGAACCTCATAGCGCTCACCGTCATGGGTTGATCCATAACCCCAACTGGCGCGGAGAGTGCCGAACTGAATCGCCCCTGGTTTCGTAGACGCCCCCAAGCTTCTACATGGAGGCCTGCTGAACCGCTGCAAAACAGTTCGCTTCTGGCCGGTAGTCGTCGTCAGTGAGAGACAGCTA
>NZ_JAOCLK010000021.1:0-75629 GCF_029845265.1 Ectopseudomonas oleovorans | reverse complement strand
ATTTACGCTCGTGATTGAGGGCGTGCGTGATTCCTGTAGGAGCTGGCTTGCTAGCGATCCTGGGGCATTTGGCCGCACTGATCACCAGCAAGCTGGCTTCTACGAAAAGCGCATCGCTCGGATGCACTCCAGGCGACGTTCGCTGCCGCCGCTTCTATACCGTCTTGGCCATGCGGCTGGCCAGCAGGGCCCAACCCAGCAACAGGGCGCAGAGAATCGCCAGCGGCCAGATGCGCCATTGCAGATAAGGGGTGAGCCCCTGCATGGGCAGCACTTCGCCGTAGAGCACGCCTTGTTCGAACTGCGGCAAGCCGAACTGGATACGGCCCTGCGGGTCGATCACCACGGTCATGCCGTTGTTGGTGGCGCGGATCATCCAGCGTCCGGCCTCGAGCGCACGCATCTGCGCCATTTGCAGGTGTTGTAGCGGGCCGATGGAGGTGCCGAACCAGGCGTCATTGCTCACCGTCAGGAGTATCTCGCTGTCTGCGGCCAGTTCTGCGGCGAACTCTGGGTAGACCACTTCATAGCAGATGAATGGCGCGATGCGATGCCCCTTGGCCAGCAGCGGTGGCTGGTCACTCGGGCCGCGGGCGAAGTCGGACATCGGCAGGTCGAAGAAAGCGATCAGGCCGCGCAGCAGGTCTTGCAGGGGCACGTATTCACCAAACGGCACCAGCTTCTGCTTGAAGTAGGTGCCCTGGCCTTCGCCCAAACTGGTGATCGCATTGTAATAGCGAATCTCCCCGCGCTCGTTGGACTGCCGCACTGGTACGCCGGTGATCAGCGCACTGTTGCGGTCACGGGCGAAGCGATCCATCACGCCGATATAGCCTTGAGCCATGTCCTTGAGTACCGGGATCGCCGTTTCCGGCCAGACCAGTATGTCGACCTGCTTGGCGCTGAAGCTGAGGTCGCGGTATAGGGCGAGCTGAGCGTTGAGCTGGGCCGGGTCCCATTTCATGTTCTGCTCGACGTTGCCTTGCACGGCGGCGACCGTCAGGCTGTTGCCGGCGGCGTGGGTCCAGTTGTGGTCCTTCAGTGCCAGGCCTGCGAGCCAGGGGCTCAGCAGCAGGAGCAGGGCGCAGAGGTAGCGCGGTTTGTGCTTGCGCAATTGCTCCAGGTTGATGATCAGCGCGGCCGACAGGGCGATGACGAAGGACGACAGCCAGACCCCGCCAATTGGCACCAGGCCGGCCAGCGGTCCGTCGAGCTGGCTGTAGCCGGCGTAGAGCCAGGGGAAGCCGGTGAGGAACCAGCCGCGAAACACTTCCTGGGCGACCCATAGCGCGGCGAATGCCAGGGCGTCGGCCAGTGGCGCTTCGTTGCGGCGTATCCAGCGCGCCCAGAGGACGGCCATCAGGGCGAAGAGCAGACCCAGGCCGGCGACGAAACCCAGGGTGAGAAAGCCGGCCAGTGCCGGTGATGCCGCGCCATAGTCATGGATGCTGACATACACCCAACTGGTGCCGGCGGCGAACAGGCCGAAGCCGTAGCTCCAACCGCGCAGCGCTGCCTGGCCGGGGCGCAGATGGCGCAAACCGAAATAGAACAGGGCAATGGACAGCACGGCCAATGGCCAGAGATCGAACGGGGCGAGCGCCAGGGTGGTCAGGGCGCCTGCGCCGCAGGCAAGCAGGTGGCCGGGCCAGCCTGGACGAGTGATCCATTGCAGCATGGTTAGATCCTTGGAATCAGGGTGGCGCAAGGGTAGAGCGGAAATGGCGCAGGGGGAAGCGGCCGCCCTCGTTGGGCAAGGGCGGCTGAGACTCAGCGGCTAACCGGCGTCAGGCGCAGCAGATGGATGCGCCGGCTGTCGGCGTTGAGCACACGGAAGCGGAATTCGCCGATCTCAGTGACCTCGTTGCGCTTGGGCAGGTGGCCAAAGGCACTCATCACCAGACCACCGACGGTGTCGTACTCGTCGTCGGAGAACTCGCTGTCGAAGGTTTCGTTGAAGCTGTCGATGGGCGTTAGCGCCTTGATCAGGAAGTCGCCCGATGGCAGTGGCTTGATGTAGCCGTCTTCCTCGACGTCATGTTCGTCTTCGATGTCACCGACGATCTGCTCGAGCACGTCCTCGATGGTCACCAGGCCGGCGACGCCGCCGTATTCGTCGATCACCACAGCCATGTGGTTGTGGTTGGCGCGGAACTCACGCAGCAGCACATTCAGGCGCTTGGACTCGGGCACGAAGGTGGCCGGGCGCAGCAGGTCCTTGATGTTGAAGTTGGGTTGCTCACCCTGCAGGATCAGCGGCAGCAGATCCTTGACCAGAAGGATGCCGATGACGTCGTCGAGGCTTTCGCCGACTACCGGATAGCGCGAGTGCGCGGCGTCGATGATGGCGGGCAGGAATTCGCGGGGCGTCTGGCTGGCCTTGATGCTAATCACTTGCGAGCGCGGCACCATGATGTCGCGTACCTGCAGGTCGGCGACCTGAATGGCGCCTTCGACGATGGCCAGTGCTTCGCTGTCGAGCAGCTTGTTCTGGTGGGCTTCGCGCAGGACTTCCAGCAGTTCCTGGCGGTTTCTCGGCTCATGAGCAAAAGCCTGGGTCAGCTTGTTGAACCAGGACTTCTGCTCGTTGCTCGATCGGTCTTCGCTCATGGCGTTTTACTCGGGGTCCTTTTCATTAGGAAATTCGTCACCGGCATACGGGTCGGGATGACCCAATTCGGCGAGCAATTGTCGTTCCAGATCTTCCATCTCGAGGGCTTCGTCTTCCTCGATGTGGTCATAGCCCAGCAGGTGCAGGCAGCCGTGGATCACCAGGTGCGCCCAGTGCGCCTCCAGCGCCTTGCCTTGCTCGGCCGCTTCGCGCTCGACCACTGGCACGCAGATCACCAGGTCGCCGAGCAGCGGGATGTCGAGAATCCCATCGGGAATCTCGGCAGGGAAGGACAGGACGTTGGTGGCGTAGTCCTTGTGCCGCCAGGTGTGGTTCAGCTCGCGACCTTCGGCCTCGTCGACCAGGCGGATGGTCAGCTCCGAATCGGCCGTGCGTTGGCGCAGGGCCAGCTCGCACCAGCGGCGCAGTTGCGCCTCGTCCGGGTGCTGGCCGTCAGTGGCCAGTTGCAGGTCCAGTTCAAGCATCGTGACCGTCGCCCTTGCCGTTCAGGCGTGCGTCGTGGCGCTCGTAGGCTTCGACGATGCGCTGCACCAACGGGTGGCGCACCACGTCCTTGGGCTTGAAGTGGGTGAAGCTGATGCCGGGCACGTCACGCAGTACCTCGATGACGTGGGCCAGGCCGCTCTTGGTGCCACGCGGCAGGTCGACCTGGGTGATGTCTCCGGTGATCACGGCGGTGGAGCCGAAACCGATACGGGTGAGGAACATCTTCATCTGCTCGACGGTGGTGTTCTGACTTTCGTCGAGAATGATGAAGCTGTTGTTAAGCGTGCGGCCGCGCATGTAGGCCAGCGGCGCGATCTCGATCACCTGCTTCTCGATCAGCTTGGCCACGTATTCGAAACCGAGCATCTCGTAGAGCGCGTCGTACAACGGGCGCAGGTAAGGGTCGATCTTCTGTGCCAGGTCACCAGGCAGGAAGCCGAGCTTCTCACCGGCCTCGACTGCTGGGCGCACCAGCAGGATGCGCCGAACTTGCTCGCGCTCCAGCGCGTCCACCGCGCAGGCCACGGCCAGGTAGGTCTTGCCAGTACCGGCCGGGCCGATGCCGAAGTTGATGTCGTTGTCGAGGATCGCCTTGACGTAGCGCTGCTGATTGGCGCCGCGCGGTTTGATCACGCCCTTTTTGGTGCGCAACGTCACTTGCGGAAGGTTGCTGGGGTTGACCAGTTCCTCGATGCCGGACTCCTGCAGGTACAGGTGCACCAGGTCGGGCGACAGCTCGGTGGCTTTGGTTTCGCGGTACAGCTTGCGCAGCAGCTGCTCGGCGGCCTGGGTCTTGTCGGCGCTGCCAAGCATTTCGAACTGGTTGCCACGGTTGCGGATTTCCAGGCCGAGGCGCTCTTCGATCAGGCGCAGGTGCTCGTCGAACTGGCCGCAGAGGTTGGCGAAACGGCGGGCCTCGAAAGGTTCGAGGGTGAAACGATGAGGTTCTAGAGAGGCGTTCAAGGTGATGGAGTGATCGTCACTTGTCTGGGTATGAAAAGGCAGCATAACGCTGGTCGCCCACAACGCAAAGTGTGGACGACCGCTACGTTAGTGGAGGGTCTCGGTATCCAGCAGGGTGCCGCGCAGCGAGTGCGGCAGGGCGTCGTCGATGTGCACGTCGACGAACTGGCCGATCAGGCGCGGGTTATCGCAGCGGAAATTGACGATGCGGTTCTGCTCGGTGCGGCCCTGGAGCATGCCCGGGTCCTTCTTCGAGTAGTCGCTGACCAGGATGCGCTGCACCGTGCCGACCATGCGCCGGCTGTTCTCGAAGCCGTTCTGGTTGATGCGGTGCTGCAGCAGGGCCAAGCGCTGTTTCTTCACCTCGTCCGGGGTGTCGTCCACCAAGTCGGCTGCCGGGGTGCCGGGGCGCGAGCTGTAGATAAAGGAGAAGGAGAAGTCGAAGCCGACGTCCTCGATCAGCTTCATGGTCTGCTCGAAATCCTTCTCGGTCTCGCCGGGGAAACCGACGATGAAGTCCGAGCTGATCAGGATGTCCGGCACCGCTGCACGCAGTTTGCGGATGCGCGACTTGTATTCCAGCGCGGTGTGGTTGCGCTTCATCGCCGCGAGGATGCGGTCGGAGCCGGACTGCACCGGCAGGTGCAGGTATTTGACCAGCTGCGGAATCTCGGCGTGGGCCTGGATGATCGCGTCGGAGAACTCCAGCGGGTGGCTGGTGGTGTAGCGGATGCGCTCGACGCCATCGAGGGCAGCCACGGCATGCAGCAGTTCGGCGAAGTCGGCGATATGGCCATCCGGCGCTTCCCCGCGATAGCCGTTGACGTTCTGCCCGAGCAGGGTGATTTCCTTGACGCCCTTCTCGGTGAGGGAGGTGATTTCCATCAACACGTCGACCAGTGGGCGGCTGACTTCCTCGCCGCGGGTGTAGGGCACCACGCAGAAGGTGCAGTACTTGCTGCAACCTTCCATCACCGAGACGAAGGCGCTGGGGCCGTCGACGCGCGGCTCGGGCAGGCGGTCGAACTTCTCGATCTCGGGAAAGCTGATGTCCACCTGGGCGGTCTTGGTTACGCGCGCGGCGTCGATCATCTCCGGCAGGCGGTGCAGGGTCTGCGGGCCGAAGACCACGTCGACATAGGGCGCGCGATCGCGAATCGCCGCGCCTTCCTGGCTGGCCACGCAGCCGCCGACGCCGATCACCAGGTCCGGGTTGGCCTGCTTCAGCTCGCGCCAGCGGCCGAGTTGGGAGAACACCTTGTCCTGCGCCTTCTCGCGGATCGAGCAGGTATTGAGCAGGATCACGTCGGCGTCTTCGGGTTTTTCCGTGACCTCCAGGGCCTGATGCTCGCCCAGCAGGTCGACCATGCGCGAGCTGTCGTACTCGTTCATCTGGCAACCGTGGGTTTCGATATAGAGCTTCTTGGTCATGGCACTGTCTGAGGTGGTTAAAAAATGACCGCGCATTATAGGGGAGAGGTAGGCGGCAGGCTACAGGCTTCAGGCCATGGGCAAGCGCGTCGTCGCCTATCCCCGGATTGCATCCGGGCTACGTGTGCGGCGCTGTGCTATTCTGCGCGCCCCGTTTTTCCTGACTTCGAATCTCCATGAGCAAGCGTGATCCCATCTACAAGGTGATTTTTCTCAACCAGGGCCAGGTATACGAGATGTATGCCAAGCAGATCTTTCAAAGTGATCTGTGGGGCTTTCTGGAGGTTGAAGAGTTCGTCTTCGGCGAGCGCAGCCAACTGGTGGTCGACCCCAGCGAGGAGAAACTCAAGGCGCAGTTCGAGGGTGTGGTGCGCAGCTTCGTACCGATGCACGCGATCATCCGCATCGACGAGGTAGAGCGTCTGGGTACGGCGAAGATCAGCGAAGCCAAGGGCGGCGGCAACGTAATGCCGTTCCCCATGCCGATGCCGGACAAGTAAGCGGCTGCGCAGGAACGTTGGATGTAGGGTGGGCTTCAGCTAGGTAGGGTGGGCCGGGCGGCGTTCCGCTTCAGCCCACCAGCGGTATCGAGAGGCTACTTGGTGGGCTGAAGCCCACCCTACGGCGCCAAGGCCGCTTTAGGGCAGCGGCGCGAAAGGTGAACGACCTTCAGCTGTCTGCAGTTCGAGCAGGTAGCTACGGAATATCTGGCCCAGCACCTGGCTGGCGATTTCCAGTTCATCGCGACGCATCTGTGCTGATACCAGGTCGGCGCTGTCCATGGCTTCGTCCGAGCCATTGACCGATGCCATCTTCAATACGATGTAAGCCTGCACGTTGTTGGCCGGTACGCCTTCGCCACGGAAGAACATGGTGCCCAGGCGTAGCTGCGCTTCGGCGTGGCCCTGCAGCGAGGCGCGCTCGAACCAGGTCAGGGCCTGCTTGAAATCGCGTGGGGTACGTTTGCCGTCGTAGTAGTACTCACCCAATTCATAGGCGGCCTGCATGTTGCCGGCGCGCGCCATTTCCTGGCAGCTGGCCAGGGCATCGGGCATCTCTTCGGGGGAGGCGTTCAGCGCGCAACTGCCGCTGGCGGGGATCAACAGCGAATTGCCGCCTGCGAATGCAAACAGCGGGAGGAAAAGCAACAGGCAGCCCAGGGACAGGGTGCGGCCGGTGCGGTTCATCTGGATAACGGGACCTCGGCAGTTCAGGGCGGGTGACGTGCCCGGTCGGCGCAAAACGTGCCGACCGTCGCATTATGGAATAAACCGCGCGCTTGTTACAAAGGCTTTACCCGGTCTGTCGTTTCGCACTTCCCGGCAGGCTCAGCAGCAGCCAGGCCAGCAGCGGGTAAGCTGGCGTGAGCAGCACGTGGAACAGGTCGATGCGGCGCAGCGGCCCGATCACGCCTTCGGTGCCGACTGCCACACCGGCCAGCAGAAATAGGCCCACCACCACGGCCGCGACTACAGCAGGCGCGCGGCGCGGCCATTGGACTGCGCCGGCATAGAGAATCAGCACCAGCGTGGCCAGGTTCAGTGCCAGGCGGTAGTCCTCCATATAACCAAGCTGGCGGAACAGCTCGAAGAAGGCGCACAGGCCGAGCAGGATTCGGCCCCAGTTCGGTCGACTCCAGGCCCAGCCACGGCCCAGCGCCAGTGCTGCGGCACCGAGTAGCGGCAGGCCGAGAAAACTGCTGGCCTGCGAGAGCCACAGGTGCGCGGCCTGCCAGCTTGGGTCGAAGCCATAGCGAATCACGCCGACGCTGGCCGCCGCAGCTGGCAGCAGAAAACCGAGCAGGGCGCAGAACAGCGCCGGCTGATCGCCCTCGCCGTAGCGGCCGCGTGCCCGGCCGATCAGCCACACACAGGCAGCGCAGGCCAGGGCCAGCAACGCATCACTTAAGGCGGTGCTGTACTGCATCAGGCTTTTTTCAGCTCGGCGAAGGCGCGCTCGGCGGCCGCGAAGGTGATGTCCAGCTCCTTGTCGCCATGGGCGATGGAGGTGAAACCGGCTTCGAAGGCGCTCGGCGCCAGGTACACGCCGCCATCCAGCATCAGATGGAAGAAGCGGTTGAAGCGTGCGCTGTCGCTGGCCATCACGTCAGCGAAGGTGACGATGTCGTCCGCGCCACTGAAGTACAGGCCGAACATGGCGCCCGCCTGGGTGGTGACGAATGGAATGCCGGCAGCATCGGCGCGCTGCTGCAGGCCATCGAGCATGCGCGAGGTGTAGTCGGTCAGCTCACTGTGGAAGCCTGGACGGCTGATCAGCTTCAGCGTGGTCAGGCCGGCGGCCATGGCCAGCGGGTTACCCGACAGGGTGCCGGCCTGGTAGACCGGGCCGAGTGGGGCGATGCACTCCATGATCGCGCGCTTGCCGCCGAAGCAGCCCACCGGCATGCCGCCGCCGATGATCTTGCCGAAAGTGGTCAGGTCCGGGGTGACGCCGTAGTGCGCCTGTGCGCCGCCGAGGGCGACGCGGAAACCGGTCATCACCTCGTCGAAGATCAGCACCACGCCATGCTTGTCGCACTGCTCGCGCAGGCCTTCGAGGAAGCCCGGCGCCGGTGGTACGCAGTTCATGTTGCCAGCCACGGGCTCGACGATGATGCAGGCGACTTCCTGGCCAACCTGCGCCAGGCACTCGGCCACGGCATCGATGTCGTTGAACGGCAGGGTCAGGGTGTGCTTGGCGAAGGCCGCCGGCACGCCTGCGGAGTTCGGCACGCCCTGGGTCAGGGCGCCGGAGCCGGCCTTGACCAGCAGGCTGTCGGAGTGGCCGTGGTAGCAGCCCTCGAACTTGATGATGCTGTCGCGGCCGGTGTAACCACGGGCCAGGCGGATGGCACTCATGGTCGCCTCGGTACCGGAGCTGACCATGCGCACCATCTCCATCGACGGCACCAGGCCGCACACCAGCTCGGCCATTTCGGTTTCCAGGGCGGTCGGCGCGCCGTAGGACAGACCGTGTTCCAACTGACGACGTACCGAGTCGAGCACGTCCGGATGGCTATGGCCAAGGATCATCGGGCCCCAGGAACCGACGTAGTCGACGTAGCGCTTGTCGTCTTCGTCCACGACATAGGCGCCTTCGGCGTGCTTGAAGAACAGCGGCGTGCCGCCGACGCTGCGGAAGGCGCGCACCGGCGAGTTGACGCCGCCGGGGATGTGTTTCTGGGCGTTGGCGAAGAGGATTTCGGAACGGGACATGGCAGGTCTCTCTGGAAACGAATCAGTCGAACAGCGCGGCAAAGGCGCGGGCGCGGTCTTCCACCTCGGTGGCGGAGTCGGCAGCGAATAGGGCGTGGATCACGGCCACCATGCTGGCGCCACGGGCGATCAGGCCTGGCGCGGTGCCTAAGGTCACGCCGCCGATGGCGACGATGGGCTGGGCAAAGCGCGCGCGGGCCTGATCCAGCAGCTCCACGGTGGCAGCCGGAGCGCCGGGTTTGGTGTTGGAGTTGAAGAAGCGGCCGAAAGCGATATAGCTGGCGCCTTCGGCGACGGCGCGCTCGGCCAGCTCCAGCTGGGCGTGGCAGGTGCCGCCGATCACGGTTTCAGCGCCGAGGCGGGCGCGGGCGGTGGCCAGCGAGCCATCGGTCTGGCCCAGATGCAGGCCGACGCCCAGGCGGGTAGCCAGATCCAGATCGTCGTTGATGATCAGCGTGGCGCCGTGGCGTTGACACAGTTCGGTCAGTGCCTGGGCTTCATCGAAGCGGCGCACGGCATCGCCGGATTTATCGCGGTATTGCAGCAGACGCGCGCCACCGATCAGTGAGGCTTCGGCATAGGGCAGCAGCTTGCCGCCGGCCAGTAGCGGGGTGTCGGTGATGGCGTAAAGGCCGCGCAGCGCCGCAGTCATTGGGCGAAGTCCAGCGGCAGACGGCGCGGCACGTACTGGCCGTGGCCCGGTTGTTCGGCGTCGCGCAGGGTGCGCCAGGTGTAATCCAGCGCGCTCTTCACGGCACTCACCAGTTCCTCGCCCAGCGCCAGGCGACCGGCCAGGGTACTGGCCAGGGTGCAGCCCGAGCCGTGATAGCTACCCGGTAGGCGCGCGCAGGTGAAGGTGTGGCGGCTGCCGTCGCGGCTGTATAGGCGGTTGTGCACTTCGGCTTCGTCGCCGTGGCCGCCAGTGATCAGCAGGTGCTCGATGAAGGGCAGCAGTTTCTCGGCGCATTCGTCGGCGCTGCCTTCCGGCAGTTCGGCGAGGATGCGCGCTTCCGGCAGGTTCGGCGTGGCGATGGTGGACACGGCGAACAGACGCTCGCGCATGGCGTAGCCGACGTCGTCCTTGCCCAGCGAACCGCCACCACCGGCGCGCAGCACCGGGTCGCAGACCAGCGGCACGCCAGGCAACTGGCTCATCACCTCGAGCACGGTGTCGACCATGTCCACCGAGCCGAGCATGCCCAGCTTGACGGCGGCCACCGGCATATCGGCGATCACCGCGCGGGCCTGGGCCAGCACCCAGTCGCGGTCGAGCACACGGAAGTCGGAGACGTTGACGGTATCCTGCACGGTCAGGGCGGTCACCGTCGGTGCGGCGTGGCAGCCTTGGGCCAGCAGGGCTTCGATATCGGCCTGCAGACCAGCACCACCACTGGGGTCGTGACCGGACATGCAGAGCACTACGGGGCGGGAGTTTGGCGTTTTCATGGTGCGCGAGCTTATCACTAACGAGCCTGAAGTCGCTGCACGCCATGCCAGTTGCTAGCCTTTCTGATTCTCGTCTGTATTGGCATTAGCTGGTCTGGAAGTGGCATCATGCGCGCCCCTGCCGCCTTGCCCGAATGCCTCCAATGACGCTGCGTACTTGCCTGATCATGATGACCGCCCTGGCGGTGATCACCGATAACCTGATCATTCCTTTTTATCCGCAGTATTTCGCCGAGCGTTTCGACAATCCGCCGGAGCAGCATGTCGGCCTCTATCTGGCGGTTGTCAGCCTGGTGGTGATGTCGGTGTTCCCGCTCTGGGCGCGCCTGGCCAAGCGCGTGCACCCGGTGCGCATTCTGATCAGCGCGCAGCTGATGGCTGGCAGCCTGACCGCTGCTTGCTATTTCATCGACTCGCTGCCGCTGTTCTGGGTGGTGTCGCTGCTGATGGTGGTGTTCAAGGGCAGCTACCTGCTGATGTATCCCTACGTGATGAGCCTGCAGCAGCAGGACAACCACACCCAGACCATCGGCACGTTGTCGGTGGTGGTGCACTTCGGCGCCATTCTCGGTGCCGCGCTGGGCGGCCTGATCCTGCAGATCATGAACATTGGCGACGTGTTCCTGGTAATGGCTGCTGGCGACTTCATCCAGATGGCCATCTGCATGCACCTGGTGCGTGGCTACCTGCCGGCACCAGGCGAGCAGCCGGCAAGCGACGAGGCGCCGGTGAAGAACGAGTCGCGCAGCCTGCCGGCGATCTACCGCCTGTGCCTGGTGATGCTGTTGTTCTACTTCGTCGGTTACGTGACCCGGCCGTTCTTTGCCGTCTATTGGCAGCAGGTGGCGCACTGGAACAGCGAGATGGCGGCCGGTTTCGTCTATGCGCTGCCCGGCGCCGTGGCCGTGTTGGCGCTGTGGTGGGGGCGCCGAGCGACCCAGCAGGGCAACACCCGTGATGGCATTCTTGCCGGTCTGCTGCTGGGCGCGGTGGCCACTTTCATTCAGGGTTTCGGCGATCAGTGGCTGATCCTGCTCGGCCGAGTGCTGTTCGGTTGGGCGCTGTATCAGGTCACCGTGCGCCTGGATGCCCTGCTGTTCGAACTCAGTTCGCCTGAGCACTACGCGGTGGACTTCAGCAAGATCAACATCTTCCAGTGCCTGGGCAATATGGGCTCGGCCTACGGTGCGGGGCTGCTGGTCAGCCATTACGGCCAGGCCATGCCGTTCTGGATCGGTGCTGTCGGCTTGCTGCTGACTGCGGCACTGTTCCCGCTGCTGGTGCGAAAACCCAAGACTGTATGAGTCTTGAGTGGCGAATGATAATTTGATGCAGATGCGTATCAATGATTAAATTCGCCCTTCGCACTGCTTCCATCATCCGGGTTCGCCGCGATGCACGACCTTCACCACTTGCTCGACGTGATTTCCCGCAGTCTGCCTGGGCTGCAGGGCCGTATCGGTCATGCCGAGGCTGATCTGCTGGTTTGCGGCAGCGATGGCAACGCACAGCGTATCGCCACGCTTTATCAGCACTGGCGCCAGGCTCACCCCGAAGCCGGGCCGCATTACTGGACTGTGCGCAGCTGGACCTACCTGGTCTGGCAACCCATCTACCTGACCTTGCTCGGCGTGCATCTGGCGCAGCGCATGCCCTGTCTGTCGACGCTTGGGCAGGATGTTCAAAGTGGTGTGGTGTTGGGCTTCTGTCTTTCCGATCACTGCCCGCAACGGGCTGCAGAGGGCGAGCTGATCAACCTTGCTGGCAGCCAACTGGCCGACCTGTTGCGCCGCCAGCATGTCGAGTTCTGTCAGGTGCAGAGTATCCACGGCAAGCTGGCTCAGCGGCTGGCAGCCGACTATGTGCTGGCAGCGTTGCTGCTGGTGCAGCGTCAACTGAGCCTGGATAACCAGCAACTGCGGGGGCTATCGGCGCGCTGGCTGGAAGCATTGGGGCTGCGCGGTGGTAGCGACCTGCTGGAAGTGCGTCTGGAGGATGGGCGTGACTGCCTGACCCTGGAGCGCAAGGCCTGTTGCCAGCATTTTCGGCGTTGCGACGGCGAGCTGTGCAGCACCTGCCCGAAATTGCGTCGTGACGAGCGCCTGGTGCGTCTGCGTGAGGAGCTGGCTCAGGCATGCTGAATCTGCGTGATATCGAAGTGCGTCGTGGCGAGCGGGTGACGCTGGCAGTGGACGATCTGCACCTCGAAGGTGATCGCTTCACCGTGATTCTCGGCCACAATGGCTCGGGCAAGTCGACCCTGATGAACCTGCTGGCGCGGCAGTTGCAGCCGACCCGAGGCTCGCTGCAGCTCGATGAGCGCGACCTAGCCGGTTTTTCCGCCCGTGACTTCGCCCAGCGCGTGGCCTTCCTACCGCAGCACCTGCCCGACGTCGCCGGCCTGACCGTGCGCGAGCTGGTACGCCTGGGGCGCTTTCCCTGGCGTGGATTGCTCGGCCGCTGGCGCGCCGAAGACCATGCGGCGGTCGATCAGGCGCTGGCCCAGACAGATGTCGCCCATTACGCCGATCACCTGGCCGACAGCCTCTCCGGTGGCGAGCGCCAGCGTGCCTGGATCGCCATGCTGCTGGCCCAGCAATCGCCGCTGTTACTGCTCGACGAGCCCACCTCGGCGCTGGACCTGGCGCACCAGTACGAGCTGATGGGCCTGCTGCGCCAGCTCAATCGCGACAGCGGACGCGGCATCGTCGCCATCCTCCACGACATCAACCTCACAGCGCGGCATGCCGACCGGGTGATCGCCCTCAAGCAGGGGCGGATCTTCTTCGACGGCAGCCCGGACGAGCTGCTCAGCGGGCCGTTGCTCAGCCAGCTCTATGACATCGATATCGAACTGATCGAGCAGCCCGGCAGCGCCCGCAAGATTGCCGTGGTGGCCTGAGCATGGCGGTAGTCTCGGCGCCGTCACGCCACCTTCTGACACTGTTCGCGCTGCTGCCCCTGGCACTCCTGCACCTGTGGCTGGCGGCCGATCTCGCTCCATTCGAACTGTGGGCGATGCTTGCTTCTGCCGAGCACAGCTTCGAGTTTCTGCAGCTACAACTGTCGGCTCTACCCAGGCTGAGCATGGCGATGCTGACGGGTGCTGCGCTGGGCCTGTCCGGCAGCCTGCTGCAGCAGATCACGCAAAATCGCCTGGTGTCGCCCATGACTATCGGCGCTTCGTCCGGGGCCTGGCTCGGGCTGGTGCTGGCCACCTTGCTGGTGCCGACCTTCGCGGCCGATCACGGGCAGTGGGCGGCGCTGCTCGGTGCGCTGCTGGCAGTCGGCCTGGTGCTGCTGATTGCCGGGCGCAGCGGTATTGGCGGGCTGCCGCTGGTGCTGGGTGGCATGGCCATCAACCTGTTGCTCGGCGCCCTGGCTGCCGGGCTGGTGCTGATCAACAACCAGTACACCCAGGGGTTGTTCGTCTGGGGTGCGGGTGATCTGGCGCAGATCGACTGGCACTGGGTGCAGTGGCTGTGGCCCAAGTTGTTGCTGGCGCTGCCGCTGCTGATCCTGGCGCCGCGGCCGTTGAGCCTGCTGCAGCTTGGCGGCGATGCTGCCCAGGGCCGTGGCCTGGCGCTGTGGCCGGTGATGCTGGTGCTGTTTCTGGCAGCGCTGTGGTTGTGCTCGGTGTCGATCACGGCGGTCGGCCTGATCGGTTTCATCGGCCTGCTCACACCGAACATGGCGAAAATGCTCGGCGCCCGCACCGCGCGAGACGAGCTTCTCTACAGCGCGCTGCTTGGCGCATTGCTGCTGCTCGGCACCGACGCCCTGGCGCTGCTGGCCAATCGTCTCAGTGGCCAGTTGGTGCCCAGTGGCGCCGCCGCCGCGTTGATCGGGGCGCCAGTGTTGTTATGGCTGGCGCGTCGCCACCTGGCTGCAGAAGATCCGCGTGGCCTGCAACTGCCGCGCGGCGCCGAGCAATTCGGTTGGCGCAGTGCGCTGTGGGTGGCGCTTCTCGCCGTGCTGGCGCTGCCCGTGGCGCTCGGGCTGGCCCGCGGTGTCGATGGCTGGCACCTGCAGTGGCCGTCGGCGCTGGTCTGGTCGCTACGCTGGCCGCGTGTGCTCACCGCTGCCTCTGCCGGCGCTGGCCTGGCGATTTCCGGCCTGCTGCTGCAGCGCCTGCTGCGTAACCCGCTGGCCAGCCCGGATATCCTCGGGCTCTCTGCCGGGGCCACGCTGGCGGTGATGCTGGCGCTGATCGTCTTCGGTGGTGCGCTGCTCGGCGCGGTCGCCCCGCTGGCGGCCTTCGTCGGCAGCCTGGCGGTGCTGGCGGTGTTGATGCTGCTGGGCCGGCGTCATCGCTACTCACCGGCGCTGATGGCGCTGCTGGGGATTTCCCTTGGCGCGCTGCTCAATGCCGCGTTGCAGTTTGTGCTGGCCAAGGGCAGTGGCGACTCGTTCGCGTTGCTCGGCTGGCTGGCCGGCTCCACCTACCGCGCCACACCGGCACAGGCATTGTGGCTGACGGTTGGCGTGCTGCTGTTCGGCGCTCTGGCAGTGCTGTTCCAGCGTGCGTTGACGCTGATTGGCATCGGCGATGGGGTGGCCGCCAGCCGCGGCTTGAACGTGCCGCGCTTGCGTCTGGTGCTGCTGGTGCTGGTGGCGTTGCTCTGTGCGCTGGTTACCAGTCTGCTCGGGCCAGTGGCGTTTCTGGGGCTTTTGGCCCCGCATATCGCGGTGATGCTCGGCGCGCGCCGGGTGCTGCCGCAGCTGCTGCTGGCGGCCTCGTTGGGCGCGGTGCTGATGCTGCTGGCCGATTGGGTTGGCCGCACCCTGATCTTCCCGTTGCAGATTCCGGTGGGCATTGTCGCCTCGGTGTTGTGTGGCAGCTATTTCGTCTACCTGCTCATCCGTGGGAGGTTGGCGTGAGGCGTTGCTTACTCGGCTTTCTACTGCTGTGGCTGACACCTGCCTGGGCGAGTGATGCGCCACGGGTGGCTGCGCTGAGCTGGGAGGCCACCGAGCATCTGCTGATGCTCGATGTGACGCCATTGACCGTCGCCGATGCCGGTGACTACCGCGCCTGGGTGGTCAGGCCGACGTTGGCTGAGGGCGTGCCGTCGAGCGGTTCGCGCCTGGAGCCCAACCTCGAGTTGCTGGCCGAGTTACAGCCTGAGCTGATCGTCATTCCACCGGTGCTGGAAGACATTCGCCCGTTGCTCGAACGTATCGCGCCGGTGCAGGTGTATCAGGGCTTCAGCCAGCAGCATGACAATCAGCAGGTGCAGCGCGAGGCGTTTCTCGACCTGGCGCGCTCCTTGGGGCGCGAGGCGTTGGCCGAGCAGCGCCTGCAGGCGATGGACGTCTATCTGGCGCAATGGCGTGAGCGGCTGCAGGTCCATTACGCAGAGCACTTGCCGGCCGTCACGGTGATTCGCTTCTCGTCGCCGACGGCCGCCTTCATCAACGGCCCCAACTCCATGCCGCAACATGCGCTGGCGCTGCTGGGCCTGCAGCCGGCACTGGACCTGCCGCCGAGCCCCTGGGGCATCACTCAGGTACCGATCACCGCGCTGGGTCGTATCGAAGAGGGTGTCGTGCTGCATATCGAACCCTTTGCCCAGGAGGCGCAGTTGTTCGCCTCGCCACTTTGGCAGGCGATGCCTTTCGTGCGTGAGCAGCGCTTCGCCGCGATGCCCTCGACCTGGACCTATGGCGGCGTGTTTTCCCTGCAGTATCTGGCCGAGGCCATAGGTGAAGCGCTGCTTAAACTGCCGTCTGAATCTGGAAAAGCGACCCAACAGACCCTAGCATTGACGACATCGCCTCGCCCGCCGTGCAAAGGCAGTTTCCGTCTGCATGACAAGCCCGTGCTCAACGCCGGCTATTCGCGCTCGGTATTCTGGCTGCGGCTGGACCTGCACTATTCTGATTGGATCGGCCGCCTTGTTCGGCTGCCAGTTCGCTCGCAGCTTCCTGCACACTGGCGAACACAGCCCCTGGGTCGATCGCCTGTTGCTGCTGCTTATGGCCTGCGGCGCAGGGGTGATGATTCTGGCGCTGAGCATCAGTTATGCCACGGCATTGCGTCTGGCCACCTACCTGGCCCTGCTGTTCACCGTGGTTATCTTCGCCGCCGGTATCCTCGCCTGGCTGCGCGGTATGCGCGTGGCGCGGTACTTCATCTTCGCCTGGACCGCCTTTCTCATCGGCGGCATCGTCAACACGCTGATGGTGCTGGGCTACCTGCCCAACGTGTTTCTCACCATGTATGCCAGCCAGATCGGCTCGGCGCTGGAAGTGGGCCTGCTGTCGCTGGCGCTGGCCGATCGCATCAACGCAATGAAGGAAGAGCGTACGCGCATTCTCCAGGAAGCCGGACGCAAGCTCGAAACGCTGAACCAGGAACTGGCCGACAGCAACCGTTTCAAGGATGAATTCCTCGCCACCGTGACCCATGAGCTGCGTACGCCGATGAACGGGGTGATCGGCTCGCTGGAGCTGATGCAAACGGTGAAGATGGACATCGAACTGGAGCAGTACCAGAAGACCGCTGCAGCGTCCGCGCGCGACATGATGCGCATGGTCAACGACATCCTCGCTCTCACCGAATTGCAGGCCGGCAAGCTCTATCCGCGGCGCGAGACGTTCAGCCTGCGCGGGCTGTTCGATGGTCTGCGTGCCCAGTATGCGGCGCGCGCTGAAGACAAGGGGCTGACGTTCGCCCTGGAACTGGACGACAACCTGCCCGATACCCTGGAAGGGGACGCAGCCAAGCTGGCACAGGCGCTGGGCTATTAACCCGGCAATTTAACAGGGCAAGTAGCGATCAATCTTTATATCCATAAGCTATTGAATTTAATGGTTTTTTGTGAATGTTTGAGATGTGCTATTTGATTGCCGCGTTAATATCTGCTGGATAACGCCATCAAGTTCACCAGCCAAGGCGGCGTGACCTTGCAGGTCGGCCGCGTTGGCAGCGTGGGCAGCAACCTGCCGCTGAGTGTGGTGGTCAGCGATACCGGGATCGGTTTCGCCCCCGTCGACGGCGACCTTTATCAGCGCTTCCATCAACTCGATGGCTCGATGACGCGCAAATACGGCGGCCTGGGCATCGGCCTGGCGATCTGCCAGCAACTGGTTGACCTGCTTGGTGGCGTGCTCAGTCACGAGTCGCAGCCGGGGCAGGGCAGTCGGTTTCGCCTCGATGTGCCGCTGACTCTGCCGTTGCAACCGCAGGCCAGCGATGTTCGCCCGGCACGACCGCAGGGCGGCGCGTTGCAGCGCCAGGCGCAGCAATGCACGGTGCTGATCGTCGAGGGCAATGCGATCAACCAGCTGGTGACCCGCGGCATGTTGCTCAAGCTCGGCTACCGCGTGCGCACTGCCGACAACGGCGCCGAGGCCCTCGAGTTGCTGCGCAGTGAGACGGTGGATGCGGTGCTGCTCGACTGCCAGATGCCGGTGATGGACGGCTTCGCCACCTGCCGTGCGCTGCGCGCCCTGCCGGGCTGCGCCGAGCTGCCGGTGCTGGCGATCACTGCGCACAGCCACAGCGGCGACCGCGAACGCTGCCTGGCCGCGGGCATGAGCGACTACCTGGCGAAACCGGTGAAATTCGACGAGTTGCGCGTACTGCTGCATGACTGGGTGCTGTGCCGCCCGGCAACGGTTTCCGGTGGCGCCGCGCCGGTCTGACTCTTTCGCAGGGCGTGATGAAGCCGCTGCGCCCGTAGGAGCCGGCTTGCCGGCGATGCTCTGCGCCTGTCAGATCGATGATCGCCAGCAAGCTGGCTCCTACAAGTGCAGCTTTGCACGGGCAACCTCATTCCCGATTCGGCGGCAGTTTTGGCCGGATCGTCCCTTTAGTCATGGTCTGAATCCTGATTCACTGAATGTGGATGAATCAGGATTCAGATCATGGCTTATCGCACCACCGAAGCTCGACTCGACCGCGACCAAGCGTTGCGCGCGCGTATTCTCGACTGCGCCTTGCTGCGGGTAGCCGAGGGCGGTTTCGCCGCCCTGACCATGCAGGCGCTGGCCGACGATGTCGGCATCGCCACCGGTAGTCTGTACCGCCACTTTCGCAGCAAGGGTGAACTGTCCGCCGAGGTATTCGCCAGCGCCAGCCAGCGTGAGGTAGATGCTCTGGCCGCTGCCTTGCGTGGGCCGGGCAGCGCCAGTGAGCGCCTGCGCATCGGCCTCGAACAGTTCGCTGCCCGCGCCTGGCATAGCCGCCGCCTGGCCTTCGCGCTGATCGCCGAACCGGTCGACCCGGAAGTCGACGAGCAGCGCCTGCTCTATCGCGAAGCCTACGCCGAGCTGTTCATCGATCTGCTGGAGGAGGGGGCCGGCGCCGGTGAGTTTCGCGTCGAGCAGATCGGCCTGATGGCGGCCTGCCTGGTCGGCGCCATTGCCGAAGCGCTGGTCGGCCCCCTGTCGCCACCTGCTCGCGCCGCTCGCGAAGCAGGCCAACCCACCCTGGAGCTGGCGCAGGTCAGCGCCAGCCTTGCCACCTTCTGCCTGCGCGCCGTCGGCGCCAAGGAGCCCACGCGATGAAGCCCAGCCTGCATGCCGAAACCCACGAGGTGTTCAACCAGGTACCGAGCCTCGATGGCGCCAATCTCTATCGCCTCGATCTGCCGCTGCAGGAGTGGATTCGCCGCTACGATGGCGCCTGGGCCCACGAGCGTTTGAGCGCCTATGGTGCGCTGGCCGGCGGCGCCCTGATGCAGGCCGGCTTTCTTGCCAACGAGAACAAACCGGTGTTCAAGAGTCATGACCGCTACGGCAATCGCATCGACCTGGTCGAGTTTCACCCGGCCTACCACGAGCTGATGCGCACAGCGGTCGAGCACGGCCTGCCGTCGCTGCCCTGGACCGACCCGCGTGCCGGCGCCCATGTCGCCCGCGCCGGGCTGACCTATATGCATAGCCAGGCCGAAGCGGCCAGCGGCTGCCCGTTGACCATGACCTTCGCCGCCGTGCCCGCCATCCGCCTGCAGCCCAACGTAGCCGAGCAGTGGCTGCCGAAGATCCTCGCCACCGAGTACGACCCACGCAACCTGCCGATGGAGCAGAAGACTGGCGTGACCATCGGCATGGCGATGACCGAGAAGCAGGGTGGCACCGACGTGCGCGCCAACACCACCCGCGCTTATCCCATCGGCCTTGGCGGGCCGGGGCAGGGCTATGAGCTGGTGGGCCACAAGTGGTTCTGCTCGGCGCCGATGTGCGATGCCTTCCTCACCCTGGCCTACACCGACAAGGGCCTGTCGTGCTTCCTGCTGCCGCGTCACCGCCCGGACGGAACGCGCAACGCGTTCTACATCCAGCGCCTGAAGAACAAGCTGGGCAACTGGGCCAACGCCTCCAGCGAGGTGGAGTACCGTGGCGCTTTCGCCTGGATGCTCGGCGAGGAAGGGCGTGGCGTGCCGACCATCATCGAGATGGTGGCGATGACCCGCTTCGATTGCATGGTCGGCTCCAGCAGCCTGATGCGCCAGGCGCTGACCCAGGCTGCGCACCACTGCGCGCATCGCCAGGTGGGTGGCAAGCTGCTCGCCGACCAGCCGCTGATGCAGAACGTGCTGGCCGACCTGGCGCTGGAGAGCGAAGCCGCGCTGGCCCTGTGCATGCGCATGGGCCGCGCGCTGGATCACGCGCATGACGCGCAGGAAGACAAGTTCGCTCGTCTGGTCACCGCCGTGGGCAAATACTGGATCTGCAAGCGCGCGCCGGAAATGATCTACGAGGCCAGCGAATGCATGGGCGGCGCGGGCTATGTCGAGGAAACCATCATGCCGCGCCTGTACCGCGAAGCGCCGGTCAACTCGATCTGGGAAGGCTCGGGCAACGTGCAATGCCTGGACGTGCTACGCGCGCTGTCCAAGGAACCTGGCGTGCTCGACGCGTTGTTCGCCGAACTGGGCGATGGTCACGGCGATGCCCGCCTGAAGGCGCATATCCAGCGCCTCAAGGCAGATTTCGCTGATACAGCCGACATCCAGTACCGCGCGCGCCGGCTCACCGAAGACATGGCCGTAGCACTGCAGGCGAAGCTGCTGCTGGAGGCGGGCAACGCCACTGTCTCCGATGCCTTTATCGCCAGCCGGCTGGAAGGCCGTGGCCGCGTCTACGGCACCCTGCCGCGCGGTGTCGACGTCGAGGCGCTGCTGGCGCGTAGCACGCCGAATCTGCTTTGATACAGGGGCAATCTTTAACAAGGAGAAGTTGGTAGGTTTTTAGCGGCTGATTTTCTCCTTTAAGGAACAATTGGTTAGGCTAAGTGTGTTCCCCGCGCCAGCGGGGATGAACCGGTCGCCGGCATTCATCATATCGGCCAGGCCATGTGTTCCCCGCGCCAGCGGGGATGAACCGCCGCCGAGGTTCGCAAGAATGCCCGCGTGGCCGTGTTCCCCGCGCCAGCGGGGATGAACCGCCCCCGAAGTCAGCAGCGAGAAGGCTACCACAGTGTTCCCCGCGCCAGCGGGGATGAACCGCTGTTGATTTATATGGGATTAATGCGTGTTAAGTGTTCCCCGCGCCAGCGGGGATGAACCGCCGACCGCGAGCGGTTCCCTACTGTTGACCAGGTGTTCCCCGCGCCAGCGGGGATGAACCTTGGTGGTGGTCGCGCGAACGGAGCTGTAAAGCGTGTTCCCCGCGCCAGCGGGGATGAACCGGCGCTGGTAGAGAAAATCGCGAAAATCTACAAGTGTTCCCCGCGCCAGCGGGGATGAACCGCGTACTGGCACGTTGTGAGCAACATCGGCAAAGTGTTCCCCGCGCCAGCGGGGATGAACCGGCCGGCAAGAAGTGATCGGCGCCGACGACCTCGTGTTCCCCGCGCCAGCGGGGATGAACCGCTGTCCGCATCCAGTCCGATCTTGATGTTCTTGTGTTCCCCGCGCCAGCGGGGATGAACCGTTCGCTTTCGTTCTGAATCTGTTCGGCTGGGAGTGTTCCCCGCGCCAGCGGGGATGAACCGCCGCTAGACATGCCGAAATGCTCAGCTGTCAAGTGTTCCCCGCGCCAGCGGGGATGAACCGGCTCGGCGGATGCGACTTCGAGCTGCGCGGAAGTGTTCCCCGCGCCAGCGGGGATGAACCGTATTCCAACCTCTTCTGTGCTTATGCGTATTTGTGTTCCCCGCGCCAGCGGGGATGAACCGCTGGTAGTGTCGAAAAAGTGTCGAAAACACTAGTGTTCCCCGCGCCAGCGGGGATGAACCGGGGATCATCCAGGGCATCGAGCGAGACGCCTGGTGTTCCCCGCGCCAGCGGGGATGAACCGGCATATGCAGTCACGGAGCGATCCGAGGCCATGTGTTCCCCGCGCCAGCGGGGATGAACCGATCAGGTTGTCAGTGAACTGGTTGTTACCAACGTGTTCCCCGCGCCAGCGGGGATGAACCCACTTCAACGTCTGGTGCCAGCAGGATGACCGGGTGTTCCCCGCGCCAGCGGGGATGAACCGAACGACCAAAGTGATCGTACTTCTGAGAAAGAGTGTTCCCCGCGCCAGCGGGGATGAACCGCTCCGACATTTCACGGCTGCTCATGGTGCGCGGTGTTCCCCGCGCCAGCGGGGATGAACCGGCTTATGAGGGTTTGGCTGGACGCTAGAGTCCGTGTACCCCGCGCCAGCGGGGATGAACCGGCGAACAGCGGGTCAGCGGAGCAGGTGCGCGAGTGTTCCCCGCGCCAGCGGGGATGAACCGCTGAGTTGGATATGCTCACCAAGGCCCGCGCCGTGTTCCCCGCGCCAGCGGGGATGAGCTTGGAGGGGGGCTCGGCACGCTGTTTTTTAGCCGGGCAGGCGAGTAATCTTGCCGCCGATGGTTCTGCGTGCACGTACATGACGCGGATGAAAAGGGAATAGGGTGCGGCGAATCTCGCCAACGCCCTGGCTGCCCCCGCAACTGTAAGCGGCGAACGATGCCCTCATGCCACTGACTCCGGTCGGGAAGGCGGGCGAAGTGCCAAGCCGTGAGCCAGGAGACCTGCCATCGATAACGGGCGTTTCGCCCATCCTTCATCCGAATCGTCGCGCGGTGGGCGCGGCAAAGGAACTCGCATGCATATCGAACCCGGTGTCGTCGAAGGCGCCAAGATCCTGCTCAGCTACGCAACGGCCGTCACCGCTTTCGGCCTGACCGCCAAACTCGCCCTGGACAGCGTCCGCAACAACGGCGGTGTCGCCGCCCTGGCGCTGCGCAGCCTGCTGACCACCGCGCTGGTGTTCTGCTTCTTCGAGGTGTTTCCGCATCATGCGGTGGGCGTTTCCGAGGTGCACCTGATCCTTGGTTCTACCCTGTTGTTGCTGTTCGGCGCTGGTGCCGCAGCCATCGGTCTGGCGGCTGGCTTGCTGTTGCAGGGCTTGTTGTTCGCGCCGTTCGATCTGCCGCAGTACGGCATGAACGTCACCACCCTGCTGGTACCGCTGTGGGCCATCAGTGTGTTGGCCAAGCGTATCGTTGCGCCGGGCACCGCCTACGTCGACCTGTCCTACAAGCAGGCGTTGGCGCTGTCGACCGCCTACCAGGGCGGCATTGTTGCCTGGGTCGGCTTCTGGGCCTTTTACGGCCATGGCTTCACCAGCGATAACCTGGCCGCTGTGGGCAGCTTCGGCCTGGCTTACATGAGCGTGATCCTGATCGAACCGCTGGTCGACCTAGGCGTGCTGGCCGCTGCCAAGGCGCTGGCGCGTTTCAGTCAGGGGTCGCTGTTCAACGTGCGTCTGCACCAGGCGGCGGTCTGATGCAATGCGCGGTGGCCGCTGATTCGGTCGCCGCGCTAGGTTTTGCCATGAGGATGCAGGCAAGATAGGCGCGTACGTTCAGTCAGGAAGATGCACTGTGAAAGCCTGCTCAGATGATTTCATCATTGCCCATACCCCCGAAGAGGCCGTCGACCGCCTCGCCGCCCTGCACCAGGAAGCCACCGGTGCGTTGAGCCATGCGCTCAAACGCTACCTCAAGGAGCGCATCCGCCCGGATGCCAGCGAGCACTGCCTGTTCCGCTACCCCGAATTGCGCCTGACCTACCTGTGCCAGGGCGAGGTGCCGACCACCGTGCGCGCCTATGCCAAGGTGCAGGTGCCGGGCACCTATGCCATCACCGTGACCCAGCCGGCAGCCTTCCGCAAATACCTGCTGGAGCAGCTGCGCCCATTAATGAACGACTTCACCCTGCGTGTGGAAGTCGGCCGCAGCCAGCAGAACATTCCCTACCCGTACGTGGTCGAGGGCGGCGATGAGCTGGCCGGCAGTGGTGTGACCGCCGCCGAGCTGGCACGAGTATTCCCCAGCACCGATCTGTCCGCCGCCACCGACGGCACCGCCGATGGTCTGTACGACTGGGAGAACATCGACCCACTGCCGCTGGCACTGTTCGACGCAGCGCGCACCGATTTCTCGCTCAAGCGTATCCAGCACTACACCGGCAGCGACTGGCGCCATGTGCAGCCGTGGATCCTGCTGACCAACTACCACCGTTACGTCGACCAGTTCATCCGCCACGGTCTGGACATGTTGGTGGGCGACTCGCGTTTCACCCGCATGGTGCTGCCGGGCAACGTGGTGATCGAGCGCGGCATGGCCGAAGGCGAGATGCAGGCGATCATCGAGAATGTGGTCTGGCACCGCTACCAGATGCCGGCCTATCACTTGCAGGCAGCGGACGGCCATGGCATCACCCTGGTCAACATCGGCGTCGGTCCGTCCAACGCCAAGAACATCACCGACCACCTGGCCGTGCTGCGTCCGCACTGCTGGCTGATGATCGGCCACTGCGGTGGCCTGCGCCAATCGCAGACCATCGGCGACTACGTGCTGGCCCACGCCTATATGCGCCGCGACGGCATTCTGGACCGCGTACTGCCGCCGCATATCCCGCTGCCGGCGCTGGCCGAGGTGCAGCAGGCGCTGCAGGAAGCCGCCAAGCTGGTTACCGGCGAAGAGGGCGACGAGCTGAAGAAGCGCCTGCGCACCGGCACCGTGTTGACCTACGACGACCGCAATTGGGAGCTGCGCTGGGCCCAGGAGCGGCCGCTGATCAACCTGTCGCGCGCGGTGGCGGTGGACATGGAAAGCGGTACCATCGCTGCTCAGGGCTATCGCCTGCGGGTGCCCTACGGCACGCTGCTGTGCGTATCGGACAAGCCGCTGCACAGTGAGATCAAGCTGCCCGGCGCAGCCGGCGCCTTCTACGAGCGCGCGGTGACCCAGCACCTGCATATCGGTATCGCGGCGCTGGAGTTGATGCGCAGCCAGCTCAACTCGCTGCACTCGCGCAAGTTGCGCAGCTTCGACGAGCCGCCGTTCCGCTGAGTCAGGCGGCCGCCGGCGCCTCGTCACGCAGCAGCTCGGCCAGTGCTGCGCGGTCGATATTGGCGCCGCTGAGCACCACGGCCACGCGCTGGCCGGCATTGAGCTTGCGTTCCTGCATCAGGGCGGCCAGCGCTGCTGCGCCGGCGCCTTCGGCGAGGTTGTGGGTGTCCTCGTGATAGGCGCGGATGGCGCCGCGGATTTCCTCGTCGTCGACCCGCACGATGCGTGCGGCGCCGGCGCGAATGATGTCCAGCGCCAGTTGCTGTGGCTGGCGGCAGGCCATGCCGTCGGCCAGGGTGTCGGCGCGTTCGGTCTGCACCAGCCGGCCTTGTTCGAAACTCTGCGCGTAGGCGTCGGCGCCACTGGCGACCACGCCGACGATCTCGGTGTCGAGGCCCAGCAGGTTGCGGGTGCGGATCATCCCGCAGATGCCCGAGCCGAGGCCGATGGGCACGTACACCCGGCGCAGGTTCGGCACCGCCTCCAGTAGCTCCAGCGTGTAGGTGGCCACGCCGCGCACCAGATCCTCGTGCAGTGACGGCACCCAGTGCAGGCCGTCGCGTTCGGCCAGGCGCGCGGCTTCGGCGCGGGCTTCGTCGAAGTCGCGGCCATGTTCGATCACCTCTGCGCCGAGTGCGCGCATCGCCGCGTTTTTCTCGCGGGCGTTGCCGTGTGGCACCAGGATGCGGATCGCCAGGCCTGCGGCACGCGCCGCCAGTGCCAGGCTCTGGCCGTGGTTACCACGGGTGGCGGTGACCAGCCCGCGCACCTGCGGTTCGCGGCGCAGCAGGGCGTCGATGTAGACCAGCCCACCGCGTACCTTGAAGGCGGCGGTGGGGGCATGGTTCTCGTGCTTGACCCAGACCTCGCAGCCTGTGCGCTGGGCGAGCAGCGGCCAGGCCAGTTGCGGTGTGGGCGCCATGTGGCGGTGAACCAGTTCAGAGCTCTGACGCAGTTGGGCGAGATCGAACATGAGGCGTGCTCCGGGTGGTGTTGACCCCGATGCTAGTGCGGCGCATTGTATGGGTAAATCTTTATATTGCATGGCAAGCAATGTGGCTTCCTGACCTGCAAGACAGCGCTCTCCCGACATACCTCGCCCTGGTCGAGGCCATTGCACTGGCCATTGGCCGAGGCGAACTCAAGTCTGGTGAACGGCTACCGCCGCAGCGCCGACTGGCCTGGACGCTGGGCATCAACCCGAGCACGGTGATGCTCGCCTACCGCGAAGCTGCGCGTCGACACCTGGTATCCGGCGAGGTCGGGCGCGGCACCTACGTGCTGTCCGGCAGTCATGAGGCAAGCCTGTTCCGTCTCAAGCAGCCGACCGCGCAGGGCGACCTGATCGACCTGTCGACCAACGTACCGGTGCATGACCCGGACAATCATGATCTCTCCGCCAGCCTCGCCGCACTGGCCGCACGCGGCAAACTCGATGCGCTGCAGGCCTACCCTTCGGCGGCATTGGTCGAGCGTGCGCATCTGGCGGGGGCAATCTGGTTGCGACGGCGTGGTCTGCAATTGGCACCGGGCGAATTGCTGCTCTGTGCTGGCGCCCAGCAGGGCGTGTCGGCGGCCTTGCTGGCGCTGTGCGAGGCCGGCGAGCCGATTCTGGTGGAGCGCTATACCGCGCCGGGGATCAAGGCCGCCGCAAGGCAGTTGCGCCTGCCGCTGCATGGCGTGGCGATGGACGAGCACGGCATTCTGCCCGATGACCTCGACCGCCAGGCCCGCGCTACCGGGGCTCGCGTGGCGGTGCTCACACCCTGTTTGCAGAATCCTACCGGCGCCAGCCTGGACGCCGAGCGCCGCGCGGCCATCGCCGAGGTGGCACGGCGGCGTGGCTTGTGGATCGTCGAGGACGATGTCTACGGCGTGCTCGGCAGCGAGGCGCCACTGGCGGTGCAGCTTGCCGAGCGTTGCCTGTTGATCAGCAGCCTGTCCAAGAGTGTTGCGCCGGGGCTGCGTCTGGGCTTCATCGCCGGCGCGCCGGAGCTGCTCGAACGCATCGACCGCGAGGCACAGGCCACGCGCTGGGCCGTGGCGCCGCTGAGTCTGGCGCTGGCCTGCGAATGGATCGAAAGCGGCGTCGCCGAGCAGCGCCTGGCCTGGCAGATGGAGGAGTTACAGCAGCGCTGGCGCCTGGCCGCGCGCGTGCTCGGGCCACGCATGCCGCAGGGACGGGCGGTGGCGCCGCATCTGTGGCTGGACGACTCGCCGCCCGCCGGCCTGGCCGAAGCCTGCCGGGATCACGGCGTGGAGGTGGTGGCGGCCGAGGTGTTTGCGGTCGACGCCAATCCGGGGCACGCGGTGCGCGTCAGTCTTGCCGCGGCGGCCAGCCGCGCCGAGCTCAAGCGGGCGCTGGAAGGGATAGTGGCGGCCTGGCCGCTCTGACGGTTAGTCCGCCTGGGGCTGTTCCAATAGGTTTGCAACAGCGGATCGTCTAACGAAGATCAATGGATCGAAGGCACCGCCATCGCTGCTGCCTTCGAACGTGCAGTGGCGTGTGTAGCCCGCCATTGGCGCTATGGCGGGTTGCACCCGCACTACGAGGAAGTCCTAGCTCTGTTCATCCGGTGTATCGGGGGCAGCGCTGGCTTGCGCCTGTTCGGCCTGGGCGAAGTTCATGATCACCTCGCGAATGAGCCGTCGGCGGGCTGGCGAGAGCGCCAGGAACGCTTCTATGGCCTCGCGCTCCTGGTGGGGAACGCACTCGTACAGTTGCTGTTGCCTTTTTATCTGCTCAGGAACCTCCTCTCCGAATCTCAGGGTGCGGGGATCTATTCGTAGCCACTGCGCCAACACCAGCAGTTTGTCCTCCGTCGGCAGAGCTTCGCCTTTCAGCCAGCGCCGAACGCCATGCAAAGTCACGGGTTTGCCCCAGTAGCGCAAGTTGAACTCACGCTCGAGTACGGCGGGTTTGGCCTCGTAGCCTGCTTGCTCGAGTGTGCTGCGCAGGCGTGCGGCAAATTTTTGACGTGTGTTTTCCATGACGGGAAACACTACGGAGGAACACGACAGCGTGGCGTAACACAATAGGCAATATTGATTAAGTTAATTACGTAAATTATGGTTACGTTAGTGCTGGCGTAATGATACCATCATGGCTCGATCATCAAGTGCATGCAGAGAGTATCCGATGAGACTGAATACCCCTGTGACGGGGCGAGAGCGTGACTTTCCGTCTGCGCAGCGCTTGATTTCGGCGACAGATACAAGGGGGCTCATCACTTACTGCAACGATGAGTTCGTCAGCGTCAGTGGCTTCGAACGTGAGCAACTGCTGGGGCAACCACACAATATCGTGCGTCATCCGGATATGCCGGAGGCGGTATTCGAACATATGTGGAGTCATCTCAAGGCCGGCAAGGCCTGGATGGGCATCGTCAAGAACCGCTGCCAGAACGGCGATTTCTATTGGGTCAGCGCCTATGTGACGCCGATTTCCGAGAATGGCCGGGTGAGCGGTTACGAGTCGGTGCGGGTGAAGCCGGATGCCGAGCAGGTACGCCGCGCCAGTCAACTCTATGCGCAGATACGCGCGGGTAGGTCGCCGGAGTCGTCGGGGCAAGGCCTGTGGCGTTGGGCCGAGATACTGGGTATCCCCGCCATGACCGGTTTGGCCGTGCTGGCGGCGTATCAGTGGGTTTCGCCTGTCGTGGGTCTGGCCTGTGCCCTGGCGGTGCCGTTCGCCCTGCAGGGGTGGAATGACCTGCGCCGGGAGCGCCTGCTGCAGCGTTTGCTGGATAGCCTGCAGGGGGCTTTCGACAGTGAACTGATCGCACGTACCTATACTGATTTGTCCGGCAGGCCCGCCCAGGTGCAGATGGCCCTGATCAGCGAGCGCGCGCGTATCCGCACGGTGCTCAGCCGCCTGGAGGATTATGCCGACCACAGTGCCGAACTGGCCCAGCGCAGTGGCCGTTTGACCAACAGTTCCGAAGCGTCCCTGCAGGCACAGCGTGGCGAGGCGGATATGGCGGCAACCGCGATGCACGAGATGGCGGCATCGATCGCCGAGGTATCGGCGCATGTTCACCGCACCGCCGATGAAGCCCGTCGGGCCAATATGCTGGCCCACGATGGCTCGGCCGAGGCTGGCAAGACCCGCGAGGTGATCGAGAAGCTGGCGCACACGGTGTCGGGGATCAGTGCATCGGTGGAGGGGCTGGCGCGCGATACCCAGTCCATCGAGCAGGCCGCCAGCATGATCCGGGCGATAGCCGAGCAGACCAACCTGCTGGCCCTGAATGCGGCCATCGAGGCTGCGCGGGCTGGTGAACAGGGCCGGGGCTTCGCAGTGGTGGCCGATGAGGTGCGGGCTCTGGCGTCGAAAACCCAGGATTCGACCCGGGCCATTCAGGACATCATCAAGACGCTGCAGGCCGGAGCACAGGGCTCGGTGGCTATTGCCCAGGCCGGTACGCAGGAGGCCGCCGCCGGTGTGCAGCAGGTAATCGCCACCCAGGACGCGCTGCAGGGGATCAGCAGTGCCGTCGACCTGATCCACGACATGGGTCAGCAGATGGCTGCGGCATCCGAGGAGCAGGCCCATGTCGCCGAGGATATTTCCCAGCAGATCACCCGGATTGCCCAGGCTTCGGATCTCAATGCCGAGCTGGCGGGGGAATCCGCGCAGGTCGGTAACGATCTGCAACAGACTTCGCGCGCCATGCATGCACTGGTCGAGCGTTTCAGCAGTTGAGAGAAATTATGGAAAACAGCGAAGACACTGTGGCCGCTGACCCGGACCAGTGGGATGGTGTCGACTCGGCGCTGGCCGGTGCCATTTTCGATGCTGCGGTGGATGCCATCATGGTCATCAATGCCCGTGGCATTCTCCAGGCGGCGAACCGGGCGACGGAGCAGACCTTCGGTTTCAGCGCCGACGAACTGCTTGGCAAGAACATCTCCATGCTGATGCCCGCGCCGCACGCCGAGGCGCATGACGGTTACCTGGACAACTACTGTGCCGGTGGCGAGCGCAAGATCATCGGGATCGGTCGGGAGGTCATGGGCCGGCGCAAGGATGGCGTCTGCTTCCCCTTGCACTTGAGCGTCGGTGAGTTCCAGCGCGACGGTCAGCGCCTGTTCGTCGGCATCTGTCACGATATCAGCGAGCGGCGCAAGTTCACCGAGCGCATCGCCTTTCTGGCCGCCTACGATGGCCTCACGGGCTGTGCCAACCGGCATGAGTTCATTCAGGGCCTGGCCATGGCCATGGAGGCGTGCGAGGTTTCCGGGCGGCAACTCGCGGTGCTGTTCATCGACCTGGACGGCTTCAAGCAGATCAATGACAACCATGGCCACAGGGTTGGCGACCGTCTGCTCAAGCTGGCGGCTGAACGCTTCCAGAAGAGCCTGCGCGATGGCGACATGCTGGGGCGGGTGGGCGGCGACGAGTTCGTCGCCTCGATCATGCTGGAGTCCGGGGCCGAGACTGCCGAGCGGGTTGCCGCGCGCCTGATCGAGGCGCTCAAGGAGCCCTTCGTTATCGACACCCGCGTTCTGAGCGTCAGCGCGAGCATCGGCATCAGCCTGTACCCGGACCATGGCCAGTCCGCCGACGAGGTGATGAACGAGGCGGATATCGCCATGTACCAGGCCAAGGTGGAGGGCGGGGCGTGCATTCGTCTGTTCGACCAGGCGCTGCGCGAGCGCTCCGAGCGGGTCTACCGGTTGCTCAGCCGCCTGCGCAAGGCCATCTCGCTCGATCAGTTCGAGCTGCACTACCAGTTGCAGTTCGACATGCAGACCTTGCAGCCCTGTGGCATGGAAGCCTTGCTGCGCTGGCGCGACGGCAGCAATGGCCTGGTGGCGCCCGATCAGTTCATTCCGGTGGCGCAGGAGTATGGCCTGATGCCGGCCATCGGCCGCTGGGTCATTCGACGGGCGTGCCGGGACAATGCGGCGCTGATCGAAGCGGGGCTGATGGATGTGGCGGTGGCGGTCAACATCTGCGCGCCGTTGTTCAGCGAGGCCGGCTTCGTCGCACTGGTTCGCCAGACTCTGCGCGACAGCGGCCTGCCGGCCGAACGCCTGGAGCTGGAAATCACCGAGGATGTGGCGATGAACGCCTCGGCGCAGGTATTGCAGACTTCGGTCGAGTTGCACGAAGCCGGAGTCCGTCTGGCGATGGATGATTTCGGCGTCGGCTTCTCGTCACTGGGGCGCTTGAAACAACTGCGTTTCGACAAGTTGAAGATCGACCGCTCGTTCGTCTCGGGCTTGCCCGGCAACCCCAGCGATCAGGCGATCATCCAGGCCATTCTCGGCATCGCCCAGGGGCTGGGTATGCGCACCGTGGCCGAGGGGGTCGAAACCGAGGCGCAACTGGCCCTCTTACAGGAGGGTGGATGCAGTCAGGGGCAAGGCTTCTGGTTCGCCAGGCCGATGCCGCTGGCGGAGTTGGTCGAGTGGCTGCGGGCGCGCTTGTAGGCGCGAATTCATTCGCGAAGGCCTGCTTTGCCGGTTCCGAGGGCCGCTACGCGATCCATCGTACAGTGCAGGCTTGCCTCTGACGTTGGAGCCCCTGGGGCCTGTTGACGTTTCGTCGCGAGCAGCACAGGTGATGCAGGTGCCGGATGCTCCTCCTCGTAGGGCGGGTTGCACCCGCCCTACGGCATCCGACCAGCCCCAGTCTCAAGTGCACCGTGACGGCACCGAAGAATCACAATATTTCTTTCTGGATCAAATTCTTATACTGAAACGTCAACAGCCCCTAGCAACTGGCATCCAGCACCACCCGATAGCGCGCCTTGCCGCTGCGCAGATGGTCGATTGCCGCGTTCACCTGGCTCATGGGGAATTGCTCGACCTGTGGCAGGATCTGATGCCGAGCGCAGAATTCGAGCATGGTCGCCATGCTTGAGGGCGAGCCTACCGGTGAGCCGGACAGGCTCTTTTGCTGCGGGATCAGGTTGAACACGTGCACTGGGATGGCGCTGGGCACGATGCCGACGAAGTGCAGGCGGCCCTTGCCGCGCAGGGTGCCGAGCAGGGCAATCCAGTCGAGGTCGGCGCTGGCGGTGACCAGGAGGAAATCCAGGGTGCCGGCAATGGCCTTCATTGCCGCGCTGTCGGTGGAGGCCACCACCTTGTGCGCGCCCAGGCGTTTGGCTTCATCTTGCTTGTTCAGCGACGAGGTAAAGGCCGTCACCTCACAGCCCCAGGCGTTGAGAAAGCGCAGCGCCAGGTGGCCGAGGCCGCCGATGCCGACCACGCCAACGCGGTCGGTGGGCTTGATGTCGAACTCCAACAGCGGGCTGAATACCGTGGAACCGGCGCAGAACAGCGGGCCGACCAGCGCCGGGTCGAGGCCGTCGGGCAGCGGCACCGCCCAGGCCCAGTGCGAGCGTAGGCGGTCGGCGAAACCACCGTGGCTGCCGACGATGGTCGGTTTCACCGAGCGGCACAACTGGTGCGAACCCTCCATGCACGAGCCGCAATGCATGCAACTGCCCTTGTACCAGCCGATGCCAACGCGCTGGCCCAGCTTGAGTCCGCGCGCCTGCTCGCCGAGACGGACGATGGTGCCGACCACCTCATGGCCGGGAATGAAGGGGTAGCGCGCATTGCCCCATTCGTTGTCGATCATCGACTGGTCGGAATGGCAGATGCCGCAGTATTCCACCGCCACTTCCACCTCTTCGGCGCCGAGCGGGCCGGGGTCGTAGCTCAGGCGTTCCAGTGGCGCCTTGGGTGCCGTGGCAGCCCAGCCGGTGAAGGTAGCGAGTTCGGCACTGTTGCTCATGGGAGGCTCCCGATTGCAGAGGTTGAGTCAGCAGCTTAGCTGCCGCTGCGCAACTGGGAAGCACCATCAGTGCCGCTGATCGTGGGTTACACTGCTTGGCTCATTTTTATCGAAGCCTGTTGCATGTCACGCCCTCGCCCTCCCGCCAATCGCCGTCCTGCCGCGCCACGCCGAGTGGCCAAGGCGCCACCCGCGCAGCCGCGCCTGTTGCTGCTGAACAAGCCGTTCGACGTGCTGACTCAGTTCAATGACGAGCAGGGCCGCGCCACGCTCAAGGATTTTGTCGATGTGCCCGGTGTCTACCCGGCCGGTCGTCTGGATCGCGACAGTGAAGGCCTGCTGTTGTTGACCAACGACGGTCGTCTGCAGGCGCGTATCGCCGACCCCAAGCACAAGCTGGCGAAGACCTACTGGGTGCAGGTGGAGGGCGAGCCGAGCGAGGAGCAACTGCAGCAATTGCGCACTGGCGTGATGCTCAACGACGGCCCGACTCTGCCGGCCGAGGCACGGCGCCTGGACGAGCCCGAGCTATGGGAGCGCAACCCGCCGGTACGTTTTCGCAAGAGCGTGCCGACCAGCTGGCTGGAACTGGTGATTCGCGAGGGGCGCAATCGTCAGGTGCGGCGCATGACCGCTGCGGTTGGCCTGCCCACCCTGCGCCTGGTGCGCGTGGCCATCGGGCCGTGGCGGTTGGATGGGTTGCAGCCTGGGCAATGGCGTGAGGTGCCCGCGCAGTTGCCGTAGAGGCGCGCGGATTGCCTGATGAAGCACTGAAAATCCATATACCGTCACTCCCGCGCAGGCGGGGGCCCAGTTTCTAGGTTCCCGCCTTCGCGGGAATGACGACTGTTTCAGAACCTAGTGTGTCGTGGGACCGCCTGGGCTGCGCGCACCCGTGCTCAGGGCTGCGGTCGATTTGTCGCAGCTGCGACCCTGGCGACCCTGACCTGAATCAATAACCGGCCTTGATCACGGCGATACCTTTGTTCAGCACTTCACGCCAGGCCTGGCGCACGTCTGCGTCGCACTCCTTGTCGTGTTCGCTGATGGTCGCCAGCAGTGCGTCGAGCCACAGGTCGTAGAGTTCCGGGCGAATGTCCAGATGCTGGCGCGAATGCGATTCGCCGAGGGCGCGCAGCTTGGTGTCGGGCATGCCGCGGGCGTGCATCACCAAGTTGAGGATGCCCTGACGCAGCAGCTGCTTCTGCGCGCTCATGTCGGTGTCGACGAACTTCTCGCGAATCAGTGGCGAGCTGGCGAGGAAGTGGCGGTAGAAACTGTCGAAGAAATCCGGGCTGGCGCAGCAGCGTCCATAGCTCTGCATCACCAGATTGGCGGCGCTCATGTGTAACTCCTTGAATAGGCGGCAGGTCGCATCGAGACGATGGCCTGGTTTCAATCAGACGTAGTGCACTGGCCGAGTGGCTTAGCCGTGAATGCCGCGCGCGGTCTCGATGATGTAGGTGATGATCGGCTTGGCGAGGAAGGCGAACAGGCACAGGCCCAGGCCGAGGAACAGGATGGCGGTGCCGAGGCGGCCGGCCTTGGACTTCTTCGCGAGGTCCCAGATGATGAAGAACATGAACAGCATCAGGCCGCCCACCAGGACGTACATCATCAGGGCTTCAAATTGTTCGGTTTCCATGGTGCCTCGTGATTCGGACGGAAAACGCAGGGCGGAAATTATACGCGCCTGACCCAGGGCGCGGCATGATCCGCCTCACCCTGCGACTTTCAGTCGCGCAGGTGCTGCAACGGCAACTGCGTGCTGGACAGAATCTGCTGCAGCACGAAGCTCGAACGCACGCTGGATACTCCGTCGATACGGGTCAGGGTGCCGAGCAGCAGCTTCTGATAATGATCCATGTCCGGCACTACCACTTTGAGCTGGTAGTCAGCGTCCATGCCGGTGACCAGGCAGCATTCCAGCACTTCCGGGCATTTGCGGATTTCATCCTGAAAGTGCTCGAAGCGCTCGGGTGTGTGTCGGTCCATGCCGATCAGCACGTAAGCGGTCAGGCTCAGGCCGAGCTTCTTGCGGTCGAGCAGGGCGACCTGGCCGGTGATGTAGCCGTCGTCTTCCAGCTGCTTGACCCGGCGCGAGCAGGGCGATGGCGAGAGGCCGATACGTTCGGCGAGTTCCTGGTTGGACAGGGCAGCGTTGCGCTGCAATTCGGCGAGAATGTTCAGGTCGTAACGGTCGAGTTTGTCCATTTTTCATCTGGCTCATTATTTGATTGCGCTAGATAGTGCTCCCTTAGTTGTAAATTGCGCAATTGGTAAATTTGTAAGCAATATTAGCAATCTTATTTCGGCGCGGCGGGCGTAAGCTTTCTCTCAGTTTCACGGCCCGGACGACAAGTCCTACCGGCCTCGCCCAACCAGGTGAGCCGGCGCCGACGGTCCTACCGGACCGCACCGGCACCCGGGTCCGCACTGCCCAACCAGGCAGGCGACGAAAGCGGCGACAACATCGCCAGCACCGGACAGATTCCCCGAGGGGGCCGCAAGGCCCCTTTTTCTTGCCTGGCATTTGCGACGGCCGCAAGCCGGGGCGCTCAGGTCAGTGCTGGATCACTTCCTGCGGGTCGGCGTGTACCAGTACCTCGGCACGCGGATAGTGATCATGAATGGCCTTTTCCACGGCGACGCAATGGGCGTGGGCCTGCGACAGGCTCATCTCGCCCGGCAGTTCCAGGTGCAGCTGGACGAACCAGCGCGTGCCGGAGATGCGCGTGCGCAGGTCGTGGGCGCCGAGCACGCCCGGTACGGCTGTGGCCAGCGCGTACATGTGCTGGGTGGTTTCGCCGGGCAGTTCCTCATCCATCAGCACGGCAATCGCGCCGCGCACGATGCTCAGGGCGCTCCAGAAGATATAGACGGCGATACCGATGGCGAAGATCGCATCCATCTGCTGCCAGCCGAAGCGGGTCAGCAGCAGGGCAAGCAGGATGCTGCTGTTGAGCAGGATATCGGAGCGATAGTGCAGCGAATCGGCATGGATGGCCGTGGAGCCGGTTTCCCGCACCACCTTGCGCTGGAACGCCAGCAGGGCCACGGTCAGCGCCAGCGACAGCAGCATCACCGCGATGCCGATACCCTCGGCTGCCAGCGGCTGCGGCGACTGCAGGCGCTCGACGCCTTGCAGGCCGATGAGTACGGCACTGATGCCGATGAACAGCGCCTGGCCGAGCCCGGCCAGCGCTTCGGCCTTGCCATGACCGTAGCGGTGATCCTCATCGGCCGGGCGCAGGGCGAAGTGCACGGCGATCAGGTTGATCAGCGAAGCGGCGCTGTCGAGCAGCGAATCGGTGAGACCCGCCAGCAGGCTGACCGAACCACTCAGCCACCAGGCAATCGCCTTGGCCAGCACCAGGGTCAGCGCCACCGTCAGCGCTGCCCGGGTGGCCAGGCGCATCAGCCTGGCGTGCTGGGGTGTATGCATGCTGTCAGGCTGCCGGACGCAGACCGTAGGCGGCCAGTTGTTCGGCGCTACCGCTGTGCTGGATCAGACGCGGATCGTCGAGTGGCAGTTGATGGCCGGTGCTGGTCTCGATCAGTGTTTTCAGGGCGTACTGGTCGACCTTGCCGTCCTCACCGATCAGCTGCTTGAGCTGCTGCGGATCGATCTGAGCGGTCTGGCCTTCGGGCAGGTAGATGGCGCCGGTGGCGAAGTCGATGGCGAAGGCGATCAGGCCAGGAATCACGTAGAACAGGATACCGATGGCGTTGGCCCCGGCGATCACCGGGTCAATTTTACCTTCGATCTGGCCACGGCGATCCGGATAGAAGATCGAGCCGCAAGCGGTCAGTTGAGCGAGCAGGGTAGCGGCGACAACGCCGACGATAACGCGGGATTTCGTGCGCATGAGCACCTCCAGAAAAAAGTGGCGCAACTATAGCAAGGCGATGATTGCAAAACTGCAGCGCGCTGTTTCAGACCCGCAAGTTGGCAGGCGGTTCGCCGTTATAATCGCCGGCCTGCTGTGGAGAAATGATGAATACCCTGCCGATCGATTCGCTGCTGCCCGCCCTGCGCGATGCCTTGTCCGCCCGTCACGAAGCCGTGCTGGAGGCGCCGCCCGGCGCCGGCAAGACCACCCGCGTGCCGCTGGCGCTGCTCGACGCGCCCTGGCTGGCGGGGCAAACCATCCTCATGCTTGAGCCGCGCCGCCTGGCAGCGCGTGCTGCGGCCGAGCGCCTGGCCAGCGAGCTAGGTGAGCGAGTGGGCGAGACGGTTGGCTATCGCATTCGCCTGGACAGCAAGGTCGGGCCGAACACGCGCATCGAAGTGGTCACCGAGGGCATCCTCGCCCGCCGCTTACAGGACGATCCGGCGCTGGATGGCGTCGGCCTGGTGATATTCGATGAATTTCACGAGCGCAGCCTCGATGCCGATCTGGCCCTGGCGCTGACGCTCAATGGCCGCGCCATGTTCCGCGGCGCAGACAGTGGCGAGGCGCCGCTCAAGGTGCTGCTGATGTCCGCCACTCTCGAAGGCGAGCGTCTGTCGGCATTGCTTGGTGATGCGCCGGTGCTGCGCAGCGAAGGGTGCATGTTCCCGGTGGATATCCGCTGGGGGGCGCCGTTCCAGGCAGGCGAGTGGATCGAACCGCGCGTGCTGCAGACGCTGCAGCAGGCGTTGGCTGATGAATCCGGCAGCCTGCTGGTGTTCCTGCCCGGCCAGGCCGAGATTCGCCGCGTGGCCGAGCAGTTGCAGGAGGCGCTGGGCAATCGGCCGGATGTGCTGGTCTGCCCGCTGCACGGCGAACTGGACCTGGCTGCCCAGCGTGCGGCCATCGAGCCGGCCCCGGCAGGCAAACGCAAGGTGGTGCTGGCGACCAACATCGCCGAGACCAGCCTGACCATCGACGGCGTGCGTGTGGTCATCGATGCCGGCCTGGCGCGGGTGCCGCGCTTCGACCCGGCCAGCGGCATGACACGCCTCGACACCCAGCGCATCTCCCGCGCTTCGGCCACTCAACGTGCCGGTCGTGCCGGGCGCCTGGAGCCGGGCGTCTGCTACCGCTTGTGGTCGCAGGCGCAGCACGAACAGCTCAGCGCCTATTCCAGCGCGGAAATCCTGCAGGCCGATCTGGCCGGCCTGGCTCTGCAACTGCTGCGCTGGGGCGTGACGCCGCAGGAGCTGAGCTGGCTCGATGTGCCACCGCCAGCAGCCTATGCCCAGGCGTTGGATCTGCTCGACCGCCTCGGCGCGCTGGACGAGCGTGGTGCACTCAATGCCCATGGCCAGGCCATGGCCGAGCTGCCGAGCCATCCGCGTATCGCCCATCTGCTGCTGCGTGGCCAGGCGCTGGGGCTCGGTGCGCTGGCCTGCGACCTGGCGGCGCTGCTGTCGGAACGCGATATTCTGCGCGGCGGTGGCGCTGATCTGCAGGGTCGCCTGGCCCTGCTCAGTGGCGAAAGCCGCGCCACTCGCTCTGCCCAAGGCGGCGTGCAGCGTGCGCGGCAACTGGCGAAACAGTTTCACGGGCTGATCAGGCATCGGCCGGTCACTCAGGCGGTGAGCGACCCCGAACATCCGCGCTGGCTCGGCTGCCTGCTGGCTTTCGCCTACCCGGATCGCATCGCCCAGCAGCGCCGCGCCGGTGGCGCCGACTACCGCCTGGCCAATGGCCGCGCCGCGCAGTTCGGTGAAACCGATGCCCTGATGAAGCACGAATGGCTGGTGGTCGCTGACCTGGGCAGTCGCCAGGGCCAGCGCGAGGAGCGCATCTACCTGGCTGCCGATCTCGACCCGGCGCTGTTCGAGCGTGAGCTCGCCGAGCTGGTCGCGACGCTGGACGTGCTCGACTGGGACGAGCGTGAAGGCGTGCTGCGCGCCGAGCGCCAGCGCAAGGTCGGCGAGCTGGTGCTGGAACGCCAGGCGCTGGCCGCGCTGGACGAGGCGGCGCGCGGCCGTGCGCTGGTCGGCCTGGTACGGCGCAAGGGGTTGGAGCTGCTGCCCTGGACGTCGGAGCTGCGCCAGTGGCAGGCGCGGGTGGCGTTGTTGCGCGAGCTGGACCTGCAGCAACAGGGGCAGAGTGAGTGGCCGGACTTGTCCGATGCTGCCCTGCTGGCCAGCCTCGAGCAGTGGCTGACGCCATTCTTAAGCAAGGTCAACCGCCTCAGCCACTTCGCAGGCCTCGATCTGCCCTCGATCCTGCAGACGTTGCTGCCCTGGCCGCTGCCGCAACGCCTCGACGAGCTGGCGCCGCGCGCACTGAGCATGCCGTCCGGCTCGCGCATCGCCATCGACTACACGGAAAACCCGCCGGTGCTCGCCGTGCGCCTGCAGGAGCTGTTCGGCCTGGCCGCGACGCCGCGCATCGCCGGCGGACGCCTCGGCCTCAAGCTGCATTTGCTGTCACCGGCCCGCCGCCCGGTGCAGGTGACCCAGGATCTGGCCAGTTTCTGGGCCAATACCTACGCCGAGGTGAAGAAGGATTTGAAAGGCCGCTATCCGAAGCATTACTGGCCGGAGGATCCCTTGATTGCCGAACCCACGGCGCGCGCCAAACCAAGAAAGTGAGGGGTGAATGTTGACTCTGAACGTCGGGCCGCTGGCCCTGGGTGTCACCCATGTGCTGCTGTTCGCCAGCTTGCTGCTGGCAACCCTGGTCGGCTGGTTGATCGGGCGTCGGCACGGTTGCAACCCCGAACGCCAGCTGTTCCGCGCACTGCTGGTCGGGCTGCTGGTGGCACGCCTGGCCTTCGTGCTGGTGTATGCCGAGTTCTACCGCGATGCGCCCTGGCGTGCCCTGGATATTCGCGACGGTGGTTTCATCGCCTGGCCGGGTGTACTTGCCGGGCTGGCAATGGGTGTCTGGTATTGCTGGCGCCAGGCGCGGGTGCGCCGGCCGTTGGGCGTTGCGATGGCCGTTGGCCTGACGCTGTGGCTCGCTGGCAACCTGATGCTGCACGCGCTGGAGCAGGGCACGCGCTTGCCTGATCTGCAGGTGCGCGACATGCAGGGCCGCCCGGTGAACCTGCGTGATTACGCCGGCCAGCCGTTGGTGGTCAATCTGTGGGCGACCTGGTGTCCGCCGTGTCGGCGTGAGATGCCGGTGCTGATGCAGGCGCAGCAGCGTGAGTCGGCCATCACCATTCTCTTCGTCAATCAGGGCGAAAGTGCTGCGTTGGTGGCTGATTTTCTCGCCGCGCAGCACTTGAGCCTGGATCATCTGCTGCTCGACGAACAGGTCAAGCTGGGGCAACTGGTGGGCTCGCGTGCACTGCCCACCACGCTGTTCTACGACGCCGAGGGGCGGCAGATTGGCAGCCATCTCGGCGAGCTGTCGCACGCGAGTCTCGAGCGAGCGCTGGCCAGGCTGCGCGGCGATTGAAGGGTCAGTACAGCTGCAGATCCTCGCCGGCATCCTGCAAGCGCTGATAGGCCCGGTCCAGATCATCGCGCAGGCGCTCGGCATCAGGCGCACGTCGCGAATAGATCAGCCGCAGCGGCAGACGCTGTACCTCGACGAAGGGCAGTTCAGCCATGCCCAGCGTGCGCATGGCCTGTTCAACGGGCGCCTGGTAGTCCAGCAGGTAGTCGCCACGTCGGCGCTGGAGCATTTCCAGGGCCGAGGTGTGGTTGGCGGTACGGTGATGAGTGATATTGCGCGCCGGATCTGTCAGCCATTGATTGACGTCCTGCCAGTAGCTGTAGCCGGTGATCAGGATCACCCCACGATCCTGCAGATCATCCGGAATGCGCGGTGCAGGTGTGTCGTGGCGAAAATACAGGTTGAGGGTGATCTCCCCCAGCAGGTGCTTGCCTTCGAGGGTGTGCTCGACCAACTGCGGTTTGCCGGATGCGCCAGCCCAGAGCTGGATGCTGCCATCGAGCAGGCCGCTGTAGAGTCGTGCGCCGGGGTAGGAGCGAAAGTCGGCTTCATAGCCTGCCGCCTCGAGCAGGCGCGCCGTCAGATCAAGCCCCGAGCCGCTGGGTTGACCCTGGGCGTCGGTATAGGAAAAGGGCGGAAACTCGTAGTACCCCACATGAATGCGTGGCCTGACCTCGGCAGTGCAGAGAGCCGGCAGCCAGAGCAGGGCAATGAGTAGCAGGCAGAAGCGTTTAGGCATTTGGATCGCGGCGATTGGCCGTCTTGTCTTTTTTTTGTAATACCCGGCTAGCATGGACAAAACCGGGTTGGCTTGTCCAGCCCGGTTCATTCCTGGCTGGGCAGGAAGAAACGCCCGATCACCGGCAAATGATCGGAGATCGCCAAGGTATCGCGCTGGCGAACCTGGCTGGCGAGCGGGGTCAGGCGCGGGCTGTAGAACAGGTAGTCGAGGGTGCGATCCGGGCCACTGGCGGCCGGGTCGTTGGGATAGTGGGTGTACCACCGCGCCTGCTCTGTGCCGCTGGCCTGCTGCAGGGTGGGGATCATCGGGTAGCGACGGGCCAGGTCCCGCAGTTCGCTGTCGGCGGCGTACCAGCTGCGCTGATCTTCCGGCAGACGCTGGAACTGACCCGGTGGCAGCAGGTTGAGGTCGCCACCCAGCACCCAGGTCTTGCCCGCGTCCTGTAGCTGCTGGAGCAGGGCATCGGTCATCTGCACCTGGCGTTGCATGGTGCTCTGGCCCTGAGCAAAGGCATCGAAATGGGTGTTGATCGCCACCAGTTCCTCGCCGCCACGGATAGGCAGGTAGCTGACCAGCAGCGCGCGCTTGAGCTGGAACTGGCTGCTCAGCAGATCCGTTTCGAGCATGGGCAGTTGCAGGCGTTCGGCGCGGGCGATCTGGAAGCGGCTGAGGGTGCCCAGCTTCATGCCGACGCTGCCGAGAATGCGTGGGTGCGGGACGAACGCGGCCTTCCAGTAGAACGCCTGGCTGCTGCAGGGGTAGAGGTCGCCCAGGCGCGCCTGCAGCAGGGCCAGTTGATCCTGGTGGTCGCTGGCCCTGGCGTTATCGTGCAGCTCCTGCAACAGCACCACATCCGGTTGCTCGGCACGCAGCACACGCACCACTTCATCGAGCGTCAGCGCCAGCGCTTCACTGCTCGGGCGCTCGTCCGGTCCATCGCCGCCGGGCAGGTCGTACCAGAACACGTAGCGCTTGCCGGCCAGGTACTGCACGTTCCAGGTCATCACCTTGAGTGCCTGGCCGGGCTGCAGCTGCGCAACCTGCCCGCTGCATGACACGGCTGCTTCTTCATGGGGCAGCGGGCGCCAGGTCAGGCTGTACACCAGCGCAATCAGCACAGCGAGCAATGGCAACACAATGAGCAGGAGCAGGCGAAGCGGGCGAGGCAGGGACATGGCGAAACGGGCGACTATGCTGGAAGGAGGCGAGGATACCTGACTGCGGCCTGTCGGCCCAGGCATGCGCGATCCTGCCGGGAGGTTGCGATGAACCAGCCGCTGATCGCTCAGCGTGGCCCCTACGCGGTGGATGTGGAGGTCGGGCGGGATTATTTCTGGTGCCGTTGTGGGCGCAGCGCCAGCCAGCCATTCTGCGATGGCAGCCACAAGGGCAGCGGGCTGACGCCACTGAAGTACCATGCCGAGCGCGCCGAACAGGTATTTTTCTGTGGCTGCAAGCACACAGCCACGCCGCCCTGTTGCGATGGCAGCCATAACAGGTTGTAGTGTCGCCGAGTCCAGGGCAGCGGGAGCAGCGCATGTATCGCAAGGTATTCGCCAACAAGGTGTTCGACCGCAAGGTCGTACTCATCACGGGTGGTTGTGCCGGCATCGGTCGCGCCTTGGCGATACGCCTGGCCCAGGCTGGTGCGCGCCTGGTGATTCTCGATCTGCAGCAGGCAGCGCTGGACAGCCTGGTGCAGCACCTGGCCGATCATCACAACGCCGAGGCGCTGGGGCTGCTCTGCGACGTGGCTGACGCCGAGGCGGTGCAGCGCGCGGTGGCGCTGGTGGTGGAACGTTTCGGCGGTATCGATGTGTTGGTCAACAATGCCGGCATCACTCATCGCAGCACCTTCGCCGAGACCAGTCTGGAAGTGTTCCAGCGGGTCATGGCGGTCAACTATTTCGGCGCGCTCTACTGCACCCAGGCAGCGCTGCCCAGCCTGATTGCCCGCGGCGGGCAGATCATCGTCCTCAGCTCACTATCGGGTATCGCGCCGTTGCTCTATCGCAGCGCTTACAACGCCAGCAAGCACGCGCTGCATGGCTTGTTCGAGACGCTGCGCTTTGAGCTCAAGGGCTCGGGTGTGAACGTGATGCTGGTGTGCCCAGGTTTTACCGCGACCGACCTGCGCAAGAACGCTCTGGTCGGTGACGGCTCGGTGGCTGCCCAACCGCCCTTGGCGATGGGCAAGGTGGCCTCGCCGCAGGATGTCGCCGAGGCCATCTATCATGGGGCACTCAAGCGTCGGCGGCTGCTGGTGTTGTCCAACGTCGATTGGCGCGCCCGGGTGCTGGCGCGCTTCTTCCCGAGGTTGTTCGAGCGGGTGTTGCTACCGCGGCTTTCCGGGTTGCGGCCACAGCGTTCGGGGCGCAATTGATGCGTCTTTGGCTACTCGCACTGTTGATTCTGACGCCTCTGTGCCGGGCTGGCGAAGGCGAATCCCTACGGGTGATGACCGACCTCTGGCCGCCCTTTCGCATGGAGGACGAGAACGGTCAGTTGCAGGGGCTGGATATCGATCTGCTGGCCTTCGTCCTGGCCGCCGGCTGCCAAAGCTGCCTCGTGAAAGGCATGCACCGAGGCCTTGTCCGGGGCGACGAAGCCGAAGTGACTGCCGTTGCCGAGGGTCGCCGGCTGACCATTGATTGGCGTCTGCATCCAGAACTCCGGGTAATCGCGGCCGAAGGCCACCGCCCCAGGATGGCGCATGATTTCCCGACAACCGAGGGTGGCAAGCACCTTGGCGTAGAGGGTGCTGGTAGCCTCGAAGTCATTGGTGCCGATGGATACGTGGGACAGGATGCTGGGGTTCGTTTCGCTCATGGCGCGCTCCGGGCCGGGGAAAACAGCAAGCCTAGTCACTGTTCTCACCATTTGCCGCCTGCTGCGGTTCGAGCAGCATGAACAGGCGGAACAGCACCACGATGGCGAACAACTGCAGGAAGCCGTTGCCGGTCTGATGCAGCACCCATAGCAGGGTGTCGCTCTGGCTCGGCTGCGTCCACCAGTCGAGCAGCCACAACGGCACCAGCACGTTGGCCAGGCAGGTGAACACCGGCCAGAAGCGCCCCTCGGTCAACGTGAAGCTGGCCTGCAACGCGCGTAGCGGCGGCTCCTGGCGCAGTACCAGAATCAGTTCGGAGAAGGCCAGGCGCATCATGATCCAGATGCCCGGCACGATGAACAGCGACAGGCCGAGCATGATTGCCAGAGTGCTCAATCCGGTCATCAGGGCGAAGGTCGGCCACAGTTGCAGCCCGGCCGCGAACAGCTGCGCGTTGCCGGGCGTCTGGCCGATGCTGCGCGCATGCAGGAAGAGAATCAGCGGTGCGGCATACAGCGGGTAGAAGAGTATGCCGAGCAGCACGCCATAGGCCGGGTTGGCGCCTTCGCCGAGCTGGGCGGCGAGGATCGTCTGGGCGATGGCTTCGAGCAGCAACAGCGGCAGGGTCAGGCGGGCAATGGCCAGCAGGTTGTGGCTGGAGAAAAACCAGGCGTCGCGCAGCACGGACAGAGGCTTCATCGGCAGGTTACCAAGTGTGAGGGCGTGGGCGCTGTGGCCGTTCGCCGGGGCAGTCGAATGGGTTCAAGAGTACTCCAGCTGCGCGTTGGGCTGCGCCTTGAGCAGACGCGGCAGTTCGCTGCCGGGCACTTCCAGGGTCAGTTCGGGTGGGCCGGGTGAATACAGCAGGAAGTCGCAGGCCAGCACCGCGCGGTCGATCAGCAGGGTGATGCCGGCGTCATGGCCGAACGGACAGGCACACATCGGCACGCAGCCGGTTTGCTCGATCAGTTCCTCGTCGCTGGCGATGCGCGGGCGACTGCCGAGCAGCGTCTTGAGCCTGGCCCAGTCGGCGCGGGCGCCTTCGAGGCTGATCAGCATGGCGTAGCGTTGAGCACCGGTGCGCAGGAACAAACTCTTGCTCTCCACGCCGCGCAGGCCGAAACGTTGGCGCACGGCATGGGCGGTGGGGTAATCCAGCACCGGCTCATGCTCGACCAGGCGGTGGCTGATTCCCTGGCTCTGGAGCAGGTCGAGGTTACGCTGGCACAGCTGTTGTAGAAACGTCATGGCGCCAAGGATAGGGGCTGCGCCGCGCTCGGGCCAGCCCCGGCCGCATCCGCGGCCCAGCTCTGGCATACTGGTGCCTTCGTCGCCCCCGAGGACTCCCGGTGAAGAAGATCGCCGTATTCGCCGATGTGCAGAACCTCTACTACACGGTGCGCCAGGTCTATGGCTGCCACTTCGACTACAGCGTGCTGTGGGCCGAGGTCAGCCGCCGTGGCGTAATCGTCGAGGCGTACGCCTATGCCATTGACCGTGGTGACGCCAAACAGCAGCAGTTCCAGCAGACCCTGCGCAAGCTGGGCTTCACCGTGAAGCTCAAACCCTACATCCAGCGCAGCGACGGCTCGGCCAAGGGCGACTGGGATGTCGGCATCACCATTGACGTGCTCGATGCCGTCGAGCGCGTCGACGAGATCGTCCTGGCCTCCGGTGACGGCGACTTCGACCTGCTGCTCGAGCGCGTGCGCAGTCGTGGCGTCGAGGCCATCGCCTATGGCGCGCCCGGGCTGACGGCGCAGTCGCTGATTCGCGCGGCCAGTTTGTACGTGCCCATCGAGGGTGAATTGTTGCTGCGCAATCACTGAGACGCTGTCAGCAGGTTCACCGCTGTGCTCGCCATGCTCATGTATTTCAATACACTCCGCTTGCTGCGCGCAGGCGAAACGCGACCTGCCATCGCTCGCGACGACTTTTTCACATGTTCTGAGGTTTTACGTGGAATCCATTGCCGTCATCGACTTCGAAACCACTGGCGTGTCGCCGGCTCAGGCGCGCGCCACCGAAATCGGCGTGGCGATCATCGAGGACGGGCGCATCGTCGACCGCTACCAGAGCCTGATGAATAGCGGCGCCTGGGTGCCGCCATTCATCGAGCAGCTCACCGGTATCAGCAACGCCATGCTGCGCAAGGCGCCGCCGTCGGAGCAGGTGATGAACGAGGTGGCCGACTTCATCGGCGAAAGGCCGTTGCTGGCGCATAACGCTTCCTTCGACCAGAAATTCTGGGACGCCGAGCTGGCGCGGGTACGCCGGCGTCGTGCGCAGCCCTTCGCCTGTTCGCTGCTGCTGTCGCGCCGTCTGCTGCCCGAGGCGCCAAGCCACAAGCTGGGCAACCTCAATGCCTGGGCCGGCCTGCCGGATACCGGCCGCGCCCACCGTGCGCTGGCCGATGCCGAGATGGCAGCGAACCTGACACTGCACCTGTTCGGCCTGTTGCGCGAGCGCCATGGCCGGCACCAGGCCGATCATGCCTTTCTCTGCCAGTTGCAGAATCTGTCGGCGGCCAAGGTGCGGGCGTTGTTGGCCACATCGTAGCCCGGCTTACATCGTACGCCGCTTCTTGTGTAGGAGCCCGCTTGCGGGCGATTGGCAACGGATCGCCCGCAAGCGGGCTCCTACAAGCGGGTTGGCACGGGTAAACTACGCGCCAGTTCTTTTACTTCCTGCGGTTACCCGTCATGACCTTCGCCTCTCTCGGTTTGATCGAGCCGTTGCTGCATACCCTTGCTGATCTCGACTACCAGACCCCGACCCCGGTACAGAGCCAGGCCATCCCGGCCGTGCTCAAGGGTCGTGATCTGATGGCCGCGGCGCAGACCGGCACCGGCAAGACCGCTGGTTTCGCCCTGCCGCTGCTGCAGCGCCTGACCCTGGAAGGCCCGCAGGTCGCCAGCAACAGCGTGCGCGCGCTGGTGCTGACGCCGACCCGCGAGTTGGCCGAGCAGGTGCTGCAGAGCCTTTTGAGCTACGGCCAGCACCTGCCGCTGACCAGCTATGCGGTGTACGGCGGGGTCAGCATCAACCCGCAGATGATGAAGCTGCGCAAGGGCGTCGATGTGCTGGTGGCCACGCCGGGGCGACTGCTCGACCTGTATCGGCAGAACGCGGTGAAGTTCTCCCAGTTGCAGACCCTGGTGCTGGATGAGGCCGACCGCATGCTCGACCTGGGTTTTGCCCGCGAGCTGGACGAGCTGTTCAGTGCACTGCCGAAAAAGCGCCAGACCCTGCTGTTCTCCGCCACCTTTTCCGATGCCATCCGGCAGATGGCCGGCGAGCTGCTGCGCGACCCGCTGTCGGTCGAGGTCAGTCCGCGCAACGCTGCTGCCAAGACCGTCAAGCAATGGCTGATCCCGGTGGACAAGAAGCGCAAGAGCGAGCTGCTCCTGCACCTGCTGCAGGAAAAACGCTGGGGCCAGGTGCTGGTGTTCGCCAAGACCCGCAAGGGTGTCGATCAGCTCGAACAGGAGCTGCTGGCCATGGGCGTGTCAGCCGATTCGATTCACGGCGACAAGCCACAGCCGAGCCGCCTGCGCGCACTGGAACGCTTCAAGGCTGGCGAGGTGCAGATTCTGGTGGCCACCGACGTGGCCGCGCGTGGCCTGGATATCGATGACCTGCCGCTGGTGGTCAACCTCGACCTGCCGATCAACGCCGAAGACTACGTGCACCGTATCGGTCGTACCGGCCGCGCCGGCAGTACGGGCGAGGCGATCTCCCTGGTCTGCGCCGACGAGGTGGATCAACTGGCGGCGATCGAGAACCTGACCCAGCAATTGATCAAGCGTGTCGATGAGCCGGACTTCATCCCCGATCACCGCGTACCGCTGACGGCGGTCGGTGGCCAGGTGCTGAAAAAACCGAAGAAACCCAAGCAGAAGCTGATCCCCGGTGCGGGCGCCGCGAAGAGCGGCGGCAGGGGCAATATTCACCTCGGCCGCTGGTTCGAGGAAGAGGACGCCAAGCCCAAGGCCAAGGCTGTGCGCAAGGTACCGAGCTTCGGCAGCAAGCCCAAAGGCGGCAAGAAGTAGGGCAGCGCACTCAGTTGTAGCACGGGTGAAATCCGGGGCAGATCGCTCGCGGCTAAAGCCCCTCCCACATGGCAGGACATGTTCCGTGGGAGGGGCTTTAACCGCGACGGCCATGGCGCATGGAAACCTAGAACCGTAGCCGGGTGCCCAATTGCACCACGCTTTCCACTTTGCGCTCCAGCCAGGGGCGGTCAATGTCCGGGAACAGCTCGAACAACGAACGCCCCTGTACCTGGTCCGGCCCCAGCCCGGAATGGTTCTCCATGAAGGCATTCCACACTTCGAGGCGGTATTGGCGGTCGAGCACCACCACGCCGACGTCGATGCATTGCGCGATGTCGAGCAGCCGGTGAACTTCCTTGATATCGATCTGTGCGGGCATCGCCTCACTCCATCAGGTAGTCGATCTTGTTGGTCAGGCGTTTGATCGAATCTTCGGTGAACAACAGCAGATCGAAGTGGATGGCATGGCCTTCCAGGCTATAGCTGATCTCCACGGCCAGGGTTTTGCCCCAGCGCTGGCGGTTGACCTGGATCAGCTGGTCGAGACTGGCATGCTGGCCTGGTCCAGTAACATCTCCGAGGTTTGCGCTTTGTTCTCCGGCTGCCAGCCGAGCAGGCACGCCATGTCGTCCACTTCCGAGTCATGGAACAGCAGCAGCGCCTCTCCGGCGATGGTCTCGCCGATGAAACCCTGGCAGATGGCGCTGAAGCGCTCGCCGCCCGGCCCACCCTACAACTACACGGCATGCAACCAGTCGAGTAGGCCCAGCGCCGCGACCCGCCCGCTGGCGAAGCAGGCGGTGAGCAGGTAGCCGCCGGTGGGCGCTTCCCAGTCGAGCATTTCACCGGCGCAGAACACGCCGGGCAGGGATCTGAGCATCAGTCCTTCGTCCAGCGCCGCGAAGGGCACGCCGCCAGCGCTGCTGATCGCCTCATCTAGCGGCCGAGGGCGCAGCAGGGTGATCGGCAGCGCCTTGATCCAGGACGCCAGAGCAGCCGGTTCGGCAAATGCGGCAGCCGGCGCCAGTTCACGCAGCAGGGCAGCCTTCACGCCGTCCAGCCCGGCCTGGCGATGCAGGTGCTTGGCCATCGAGTGCTTGCCGCGTGGCTTGGCCAGCGCCTGCAGCAGCTTGACCAATGGCATCCGCGGCAACAGGTCGAGGTGAATCACGGCCTGGCCGTCGGCCTCGATGGCGCTGCGGATATCGGCGGAAAAGGCGTACACCAGGCTGCCTTCGATGCCGCCTGCAGTTAGCACGAACTCGCCGATGCGAGGCGCCTGGCCAGGCAGGCTCAAGGCGACGTTCTTCAGTGGCGCCCCGGCGAATTTTTCCCTGAGATGATCGCTCCAGCCCTCGACCTCGAAGCCGCAGTTGCTCGGCTTCAACGCCGCGACCTCGATACCGCGCGCCTGCAGCAGCGGCACCCAGGCGCCATCCGAGCCCAGTCGCGCCCAGCTACCACCGCCCAACGCCAACAGGCAGGCATCGGCGGCCAGGGCGCGCTCGCCGTCCGCGCTGGCGATGCGCAGGCTGCCATCGGCGTTCCAGCCCAGCCAGCGGCTGCGGGTGTGGATCATCACGCCCAGCTCGCGCAGCCGGCGCAGCCAGGCGCGCAGCAGCGGCGCGGCCTTCATGTCGCAGGGGAACACACGGCCGGAGGTGCCGACGAAGGTGTCGATACCCAGGCCATGAATCCACTCGCGCAAGGCATCAGCGTCGAATTCGCGCAGCAGCGCTGCGATCTCGGCCTGACGCTCGCCATAACGGCCGATGAAGGCGTCCTTGGACTCGGAGTGGGTGATGTTCATGCCGCCGACGCCGGCCAGCAGGAATTTGCGCCCCACTGAGGGCATGGCATCGAACAGCTCCACGCGCACGCCGCCTTGCGCCAGCACTTCGGCAGCCATCAGCCCGGCAGGGCCGCCGCCGATGATGGCGACGTGATGAGCGGTGGTCGGGCTGTCTGTGGTCATGGTGGCGGGGCGGTCAGGGAACGGCTGTGCATTCTACCAGGCAGTTGAAATACGTAGGCGAGGCAGGCAAGACAATACCTATGGCGGCCCCGCAAAAACAGCCGAAAAACGGTCGGAGTCGCGCTCGACTTTACGTGCTGTAAATGAGCATTTTGACTGGGCTCGCACGCGAGGCTGTTTTTAACGCAGTATTGCCAACGCAGGTAGTTTTTCAGCAGCCTGGTACCCGAGTGCTCCCCGGCCTTGTCATTTGCCCTGGGTTGGGGCAGGTTCAGCTCGAACCTTTTCGGCTGGAGCCTGTTATGTCCCAAATCTGCCCCGACATCGATCCCGATGGCCTGCTCGAATATTCGGTGGTCTACACCGACCGCTCGCTGAACCATATGTCGCAGTCGTTCCAGGGCGTGATGCGCGATATTTCGTCCACCCTGAAGCAGGTCTACAACGCCCACGCCGTGGCAGTCGTGCCCGGCAGCGGCACCTACGGCATGGAGGCGGTGGCGCGGCAGTTGGCGACCGAGCAGACGTGCCTGGTGATCCGCAACGGCTGGTTCAGCTACCGCTGGACGCAGATCTTCGAGATGGGCCGGATTCCCGCCGAAGCCCATGTGCTCAAGGCGCGCCCAGTCGCCGAAGGCCCGCAAGCCGCCTTCGCTCCGGCGCCGCTGGACGAGGTGCTGGCGAGCATCGCCGCCGAGAAACCGCAGGTGGTGTTCGCCCCGCACGTGGAAACCTCCTCGGGGATGATCCTGCCGGACGACTACCTGCGCGCGGTGAGCGATGCGGTGCACGCCGTCGGCGGCCTGTTCGTGCTCGACTGCATTGCCTCCGGCACCCTCTGGGTGGACATGCAGGCCTGCGGCATCGACGTGCTGATCAGCGCCCCGCAGAAGGGCTGGAGCGCCTCGCCGTGTTGCGCGCTGGTGATGCTCAGCGAAGCCGCCCAGGCGCGCGTCGAAGCGACGCAGAGCACCAGCTTCGCCTGCGACCTGAAGAAATGGCTGCAGATCATGCAGGCCTACGAGCAGGGCGGCCACGCCTACCACGCCACCATGCCCAGCGATGCCCTGGCGCGTTTCCGCGACGCCATGCTGGAGGCCAAGGCCATCGGCTTCGCCAAGGTGCGCGAGCAACAGCAGGAACTCGGTGATAGGGTGCGCGCACTGCTGGCCGCGCGCGGCTTCAAGAGCGTCGCCGCCAAGGGCTTCGAGGCGCCGGGCGTGGTGGTCTGTTACACCGACGATGCGCAGATCAAGACCGGCGCCAAGTTCGCCGCCGTCGGCCTGCAGATCGCCGCCGGTGTGCCGCTGCAATGCGACGAGCCGGCCGACTTCCAGACCTTCCGCCTGGGCCTGTTCGGGCTGGACAAGCTGGGCAATATCGAGCGCACCGTGGCGACCCTGGAGCAGGCGTTGGACAAGGTGCTGGCCGGCTGATCGTCAGGATCACGTAGGGCGGGTGCAACCCGCCACTGGCGAATTGGCGGGTTTCACCCGCCCTACAGGGCTAGTCCAATCCTCGCGCTGCCATACCGTGGTTGCTCTGTGAGGGGAGATGCTGTCGCGGAGGGGGATGCCTTCTGGAGGCGGGTGCAACCCGCCACTGGCGAATTGGCGGGTTTCACCCGCCCTACGAGTGTCTAGCCCAACCCGCGCGCAGCCCAAACCCTCGCCGCGCTGTGATGCAGGATACCGTGGCGGCGGGCGAGGGCGGCGTGGTCCTTGGAGTAGCCGCCGCCAATCACCCCGAGTACCGGGATATCGCGGCCCAGGCAATGCTGCAGCACGGCTTCGTCACGGGCGGCAAGGCCCGCGTCAGTGAGTTGCAGGTAGCCCAGGGCATCGTCCTTGTGCACGTCGACACCCGCATCGTAGAGCACCAGGTCCGGTTGGTAGATCGGCAGCAGGTAGTTGAGGATGTCGTCCACCACCTTTAGGTAGTCCTCGTCGCCCATGCCGCGCGGTAGGGGGATATCCCAGTCGCTCTGCGCCTTGCGTGCCGGGAAGTTCTGCTCGCAATGCAGCGACACGGTAACGGCGTCCGGTTCGTCTTCCAGCAGCCGCGCGGTGCCGTCGCCCTGATGCACGTCGCAGTCGAAAATCAGTACGCGGTGCACGCGGCCAGCTTCGAGCAGATAACGGGCGATCACCGCCAGGTCGTTGAAGATGCAGAAACCGGAGGGGAAGTCGTAGTGCGCGTGGTGCGTGCCGCCAGCCAGGTGGCAGGCCAGGCCGTGACGCAGCGCCAGTTCGGCGGTCAGTAGCGAGCCGCCCACGGCGCGCACGGTACGTCGTGCCAGGGCATTGCTCCAGGGCAGGCCGAGGCGGCGTTGGTCCTCGTATGACAGCTCGCCAGCCATGTAGCGGGCGATATAGTCCGGGCAGTGAACCAGGGCGAGAATCTCCGCCGGGCACAGCTCGGGACGTTGCAGTTCAGCATCGGTGGTCAGGCCGCTGTCGACCAGGTGATCGCGCAGCAGACGGAATTTCTCCATGGGGAAACGATGCCCGGCCGGGAAGGGCGGGCTGTAATCCTCGTGGTAGACCAACGGTAGTGGCATGCAGTGCGTGCTCATCGAATCGACGCGCTATGGTCGCAGCCAATCGAGACAATCGCCACGCCCCTGATCGAAACCTTCTCCGAGCCTGGCCCACAGTACTGGCTAGTGCCAGCGCTGTGGGCGTGGCCTGGTGGGCAACGACTCAAGTGGTGCAATCGGCGATCAAACCGTCAGAGCACGGATAGTGGGGTCGCTTATTCTCCCGGCCACACGCGCATCACGCGATAAGGCGGTTTGCCGCTGTCGGTGCCACCGGTGAAGGCCGGGGTTTTGTACAGCTGATTGACCGAGATATACAGCCAGCCGTCGTGGCCCACATGCACGCTGTCCGGCCAGTCCAGTCGGGCGTCGCGTACCAGCGGCTTGAGCGCGCCGTCGGTATCGAGCAGGTCGATGCCATTGTCGTTGAGATTGGTGAAAAAATGCCGTCCCTTGGCGTCGGTGCCGGCGCCGTCGGAAACGGGCTTGGCGCCGACTCGCTGGATGGCCGCCGCGATTTGCTCGTCGCTGGCGCCGTCACGCAGCAGCTTGCTGGGCAACGAGTACCAGGTCTTGCCGTTCATGGCGCCGAAGTACAGGGTGGCATGGTCGACCGACAGGGTGATCGGATTGACCGCCACGTTGGCAGGCTTGCCCTGGAACTGAATCGGCACGCCGCCGATGACCATCCTGGCGTCGGGTTCTGCTTGCAGCGCGGCATGACCGCTGAAGCGCCGCGTCTTGCCGCTGCTGATTTCTACGGCGATCAGCCCGGGGTTGGCAATGTCCGCCAGGTAGATCCAGCCCTCTTTGTCGTCGACGGCCAGGTCCTGGATAAAGCTGTCTTTGGGCGCGATATCGGCAGGCAGTTCGATACGATACAGCTCACTGCCAGTCGCAACATCGAAGCCCCACAGGCGTGTCTTGCCCAGGTTCAGGCCCATGTCGGTTATCCACAGGCGGTTCTTGCCATCGATGGCGATGCCCAGCGGCGTATCGATCTGCGCATCGTTGGCAGCGGCGGTGCCGCGTTGCAACTTGCTGGTGGGCCAGGGTTTGTAGCTGTCGCGGCCGGTGATTTCGATCAGTTGAGCGGTAGTAGGCTCGCCGAAGGGATGGACCGTGGCAAACACCCGGTTGTCCGCGCTGGGGGCGACGTTGCCGGGGCGGATCGGCAGTTCGGCGACCACTTCCAGGTCGCCGACCTTGGCAGCAAGGGCCGAGTTGAAAAACGGCAAGGACAGAGCCAGCAGGGTGGCGCTGGCTGCACGGCGGATGGGGCGAGAAAGAGATGTCATTACAGGTTTCCTGTTGTGCGCTGGGAAGGGCGAATAGGCTAAAAATGCGTTATCCGCTGTCGCGGCTGCCTCGGTGATCAACGACGGCGGAGATTCGCCCTGCGTCAGGTAGGCAGTGGGGCACAGTTTGGCTTTATCACCACACGCGAAACAGACCGCCCAGGTTGAACGTCTTTCAATCGGCGCAAGAAAGTCGTCACAGCACGTAGAACAGAATCGCCACGAAGTGCAGCAGGCTGCCGGCCATGACGAACAGGTGCCAGATGCCATGCCAATGACGAAAGCGGCTGTCGTAGGCGAAGAAGATGATGCCCACGGTGTAGAGCACGCCACCGGCCGCCAGCCATTTGAAGCCGGTCATGCCCAGGGCGGCGATCAGGGGCTTTACCGCCACCAGCACAATCCAGCCCATCACCGCGTAGATGATCAACGACAGCACGCGTGCTTCGGAGCGGGGTTTGATTTCCTGCAGCATGCCGATCAGCGCCAGGCTCCATACGATGCCGAACAAGGTCCAGCCCCAGGGGCCGCGCAGGGTTACCAGGCAGAAAGGGGTGTAACTGCCGGCAATCAGCAGGTAGATCGACAGGTGATCGAGTTTTTGCATCACCCGTTTCGCCGGGCCGCGCATGCTGTGGTAGAGGGTGGAGATGCTGTACAGCAATAGCAGGGTGACACCGTAGATGGCCACTGCGACAATCTTCCACAGGTCGCCCGTGGAGCTGGCCAGTACCAGCAGCCATACCGCACCGATGGCCGCCAGAACGGCGCCAATCAGGTGGCTCCAGGCGTTGAATTTTTCTCCGTGGTACATGCTATCTGCCGTCTTCCGTTACGCCTGGCTTTGCCAGACCTTTTCTGTGCGGGTTCTCGTATGACAGTTCGCCAGTCATGTAGCAAGCGATGTGGTCGAAGGGTGAGGGCCTCCGCTGGAGACTGTTCGGGCCGATGCAGCTCGGCATCGGTGGTCAGGCCGCTGTCGACCAGGTGATCGTGCAGCAGGCGGAATTTCTCCATGGGGAACGATGCCTGGCCGCGAAGGGCGGGCTGTATGCGGCATACAATAAGTGCTCATCGAGTCGACGCCATATGGTCGCAGCCAATCGAGACAATCGCCATGCCCCTGATCGAAACCTCCACCGAGCGCCTCTTGCTGCGTGCCTGGCGCGACAGTGACCTGCCGGCGCTGGTCGCACTCAATGCCGATGCCGAGGTGATGCGTCATTTTCCCGCGCCTATGGACGCCGAACAGAGCGCGCAACTGCTGGCGCGCATCCGGGCGCATTTCGATGAGCACGGCTTTGGCTTCTGGGCGTTGGAGCGGCGTGACACTGGCGAACTGATCGGTGTCACCGGCCTGGCACAGGTCGGCTTCGATGCGCCGTTCGTGCCTGTCGTGGAAATCGGCTGGCGTCTGGCGCGGGCGCACTGGCGTCAGGGTTATGCCAGTGAGGCGGCGCGCGCTTCACTGGCCGTGGCCTTCGAGCAGCTTGGGTTGGACGAGGTATTGAGTTTCACCGTGCCGGCCAACCTGCCGTCGCAGGCGGTGATGCGTAGCATCGGTATGCAGCGCGACGATAGCGGCGATTTTCTCCATCCGCGCGTACCGTCCGGTCATCCCTTGCAGCCGCACGTGCTCTACCGCATAAGCCGTGAGCAGTGGGAGGCGCAGCGATGACGGACGTGCTCGCCTATCACCAGCTCAGCAAACACGCCCCCGAGCGCTTCGCACCGGGGCCGGGGCAGTTGGATTGGGCGACTCAGCCGGCACCGTTTCGTCGCTACGACGGTGCCCGGCTGATCGAGCTGTACCACCGCCCGCTGGAAGAGGGGCCGGCCTACGATGTTGCATTCGCCGGACCGCAGGCGCCGCCCGCGCCACTGAATCGAGCCAGCGTCTCGCAACTGCTGTACGACAGCCTGGCCATTTCCGCCTGGAAGGAGGCTGGCGGCAATCGCTGGGCGCTGCGGGTCAATCCGTCATCCGGCAACCTGCACCCGACTGAAGCCTATCTGCTGCTGCCACCGGGTGTCGTGGATGAGGACGGTGTGCTGGCGCACTACGCGCCGGATGTCCATGGCCTGGAGGTGCGCAGCAAGCTGCCGCCGCCGCTCGGCCAGCTACTCGCCAACAGCCTGCCGCCCGGCGGTTTTCTCCTCGGCCTGAGTAGCATTGCCTGGCGCGAAGCCTGGAAGTACGGCGAGCGCGCCTACCGCTACTGTCAGCACGATCTCGGCCATGCCCTGGCGGCGTTGGCCATCGCCGCCAGCGTGCAGGGCTGGCAGGTGCGCATGCTGCATGGCGTGGCCGAAGTGCGTCTGGACGGCCTGCTGGGGCTGGATGATGAGGGCTTTCATGAGGCCGAACACGGCGACTGTCTGCTGTGGATCGGCCCGGCGCAGACGATGGAGTTTGCGCTGCCCGAGCCCCTGCTGACCGGGCTGGCGCAGCTTGAGCGGGCCGGTGTGCCCAATCGTCTGTCACGCGACTATCGCCACTGGCCCGAGCTGCGGCGCATACATGGGCTATGCCGTGCACCGGCACGTCCTCGCGCCGCCTGGAGCGTAGATGCTGCTGGTGTTCGCAATGACAACCCCGGCCTGCCCTTGAGGCCTATCCTGCATCGCCGGCGCAGTGCGCAAAGCATGGACGGCCGCAGCGGTATTCAGGCTGCACTGCTGCTGGCCTGGCTGCGCCGCCTGATGCCGGTGCAATCGCCGGTGCCGTTCGCCGTCAGCGGTGAGCCGAGCGAGATCGACCTGCTGCTGTTCGTCCATCGTGTGCAGGGGCTTGCGCCTGGCCTGTACTGGCTGGATCGCACGGGCAGCGGTGTGCAGCCGCTGCGCGAGGATTACCTGTGGCAGCGGGTGGACGAGGAGCTGCCGCTGTATCGTCTGCTCGAAGGCGATGCGCGTGGCCTGGCGGGGTTTCTCAGCTGCGGCCAGGACATTGCCGCCGACGGCTGTGTGGCCTTGGCCATGCTGGCACGGGTGGAGGGCGCCGTGGCAGATGGCGCCTGGCGTTATCCACGGCTCTACTGGGAATGTGGCCAGATTGGTCAGGTGCTCTATCTGGAAGCCGAGGCGGCCGGGCTTTCGGGTACTGGCATCGGTTGTTATTTCGACGACGCTTTGCGGGAATTGCTCGGCGATGCCGACAGCGGCTGGCAAAGTCTTTACCATTTCACCCTTGGCCGCGCTGTATGGGATGAACGCCTGACGTCCCTGCCGGCCTATTCCCAACCGCGATTCCCAGACCGTTGAAAAAACGTAGGCGAGGCAGGCAAGACAAGGCAAAAACGGCCGAAAAAGCGCAGTTTAGTATACTAAATGAGCATTTTGAGGGCGTTTTTAACGCAGTATTGCCAACGCAGATAGTTTTTCAACGGTCTGTTACCCCTGCACGAGGAGACACTCCATGACCCAGGTACTCGACGATCTGGTCGCGCTGCTGAGCCTGGAACAGATCGAGGAAAACCTGTTCCGTGGCCGCAGCCAGGATCTCGGTTTTCGTCAACTGTTCGGCGGCCAGGTGCTTGGCCAATGCATTTCCGCCGCCAGCCAGACGGTCGAGGAGGCGCGCCACGTGCACTCCATGCACGGTTATTTCTTGCGTCCCGGCGATGCCAGTTTGCCGGTGGTCTATCAGGTCGAGCGCACCCGCGATGGTGGCAGTTTCAGCACCCGCCGCGTGGTGGCGGTACAGAAGGGCCATCCCATCTTCTTCTGTAGTGCCTCGTTCCAGTACGAGGAGGAAGGTTTTCACCACCAGAGCCCGATGCCGGACGTTCCCGGCCCCGAGGGCCTGAAGTCGGAAACCGAGCTGGCACGCATGGTGGCGCCGATGATTCCCGAGCGCATACGTGAGCGATTGATCAGCGACAAGCCGATCGAGATCCGCCCGGTGACGCTGATCAACCCCTTTGCCCCGCAGCCCTGTGAACCGGTCAAGTACGTGTGGTTCCGCGCTGCCGGCGAGCTCCCGGACGACCCGCAACTGCACAAGTACCTGCTGGCCTACGCCAGTGACTTCAACCTGCTGACCACCTCGATGCAGCCGCATGGCGTGTCGGTGTTCCAGAAATTCATGCAGGTGGCCAGCCTCGACCATTCGCTGTGGTTCCACCGCAACCTGCGTATGGATGACTGGCTGCTCTACGCCATGGACAGCCCCTGGGCCGGCAACGCCCGTGGTTTCTCCCGTGCCAGCATCTATAACCGCCAGGGCGAGCTGGTGGCCTCGGCCGCGCAGGAAGGCCTGACCCGCGTGCGCGAGGACTGGAAGTGAATAGATTGCGCGAAGCACGTCACTGGGTGTTCGACATGGACGGCACCCTGACCCTGGCCGTGCATGATTTCCCGGCGATCAAGCGGGCGCTGGGCATTCCCCAGGAGGAGGACATCCTTCATCACCTGGCGGCGCTACCGGCAGAGGAGGCCGCGGCCAAGCATGCCTGGCTGCTCGAGCACGAGCGCGAACTGGCGGTGGCCTCGCGCCCGGCGCCGGGCGCCATCGAGCTGGTGCGCACCCTGTGCGAGCGTGGCTGCCAGCTCGGCATCCTCACCCGCAATGCTCACTCGCTGGCGTTGCTGACGTTGCAGGCCATCGGCCTGGATGACTGCTTTGCCAGGGCGGACATTCTTGGCCGCGACGAGGCTCCACCCAAACCGCATCCGGGTGGGCTGCTGCACCTGGCCGAGCGCTGGAGCGTTACGCCGCGTGAGCTGGTAATGGTCGGCGACTACCGCTTCGACCTGGAGTGCGCCCAGGCCGCCGGTGCGCGCAGCGTGCTGGTCAACCTGCCGGACAACCCCTGGCCGGAGCTGACCGAGCTGCACGCGCAGGATTGCGCGCAGCTGTTGGCGGGGCTGAGCTGAGCGCAGAACAGCGCCATGCTGTCCATGTCGCGCCGACACCCAGGCAGCGCCAATGGCCCCCGGATTTCATCCGGGCTACGGTATGGAGCCCAGTCCCGTCAGGACTCGTAAAAAAACGCCCCCGCAAAGACTGCGGGGGCGGCGCGTTGGATAAGGTCGTCCTTGAAGCGGGTTACGCGCGGTCAACCTTGTGGGGCGTTGCTCCCCGTATTGCTCCAGCCACCACCTAAGGCCTTGTACAGCTCCACTTCGCTGCTGAGCTGGGCCAGGCGGTCGGCGATCAGTTGCTGGCGCACGCTGAACAGCTGACGCTGGGCGTCGAGCAGGGTCAGGTAGCTGTCCACGCCGGTGCGGTAGCGCCGTTCGGCCAGGTCGTAATAGGTCTCGGTGGTTTCCAGCAGGGCGCGCTGGGCGTCCAGTTGCTGGCGGTAGGTGGTGCGCGCAGCCAGGCGGTCGGCGACTTCCTGGAAGGCCACCTGGATGGCCTGCTCGTACTGCGCGACGCGGATGTCGCTCTGCAGCTCGGCGTAGTCGAGGTTGGCGCGCAGGCGGCCGGCGTTGAAGATCGGCAGGCTGATCTGCGGCTGGAACAACCAGGTGCCGGAACCACTGTCGAACAGGCCGGACAGCTGGCTGCTGGCCGTGCCGGCGTTGGCGGTCAGGCTGACGCTGGGGAAGAATGCCGCGCGGGCGGCGCCGATGTTGGCATTGGCCGCCTTGAGCTGGTACTCGGCCTGCAGCAGGTCGGGGCGACGCTGCAGCAGGTCAGCGGGCAGGCCAGCCGGCACCTGTTCCAGCAGTTCGGCGTTCAGGGCCAGACCTTGCGGCAGCTCGGCCGGCAGGCCGGTGCCGAGCAACTGGGTCAGGGCATTGCGGTCCAGGGCGACCAGGCGCTGGTACTGCGCCAGGCTGACGCGGGCGCTGTCCACGGCACTGCGCGCCTGGCTCAGGGCCAGGGCATCGGCCACGCCGACGTCGAAGCTGCGCTGGGTCAACTGGTAGCTTTCTTCGAAGGTCTTCAGGGTGTCCTGTGTCAGTTGCAGCAGGGCGAGATCCGCTTGCCACTGCAGATAGGCGTTGGCCACGCTGGCGACCAGGCTGATCTGCGTGCTGCGTGCCGCCTGCTCGGTGGCCAGGTACTGCTGCAGGGCCTGCTCGCTGAGGCTGCGGATGCGGCCGAAGAAGTCCAGTTCCCAGGCATTCACCCCCAGGGTTGCGCTGTACTGGCTGGCCGTGGCGCGCTCGCCGGTCTGGCTCAGGTCGGCCGGCAGGCGCTGGCGAGTGCCGGCGCCGTCGGCGGAAACCGAGGGCAGCAGGTCGGCGCGCTGGATGCGGTACAGCGCGCGGTAGGCCTCGACGTTCAGCGCGGCGACGCGCAGGTCGCGGTTGTTTTCCAGTGCCACCTGCACCAGTTGTTGCAGTGCCGGGTCGCGGAAGAATTCGCGCCATTGCAGGTCTGCTGCTGCACGGCTGCCTTCACTGGTGGCGCTGCCATAGGCTTCGCCTTGCGGCCAGTCGGCGGCCACCGGAGCGTCAGGGCGCTGATAGTCGGGAATCAGGCTGCAGCCGCTGAGCAGAGCGGCGGCCACGGCGAGGGACAACAGGGACTGCCTCATTGCAGTGCCTCCTTCTCTTTTTCATTGGCCGGCTCGGGGCGCTTCTTCTCGAAAATCGAGCAGACCACGACGTAGAACAGCGGAATCCAGAAAATCGCCAGCACCATCGCGCTGAGCATGCCGCCGATCACCCCGGTGCCGATGGCGTGCTTGCTGCCCGCGCCGGCGCCGCTGGCGATGGCCAGTGGCACTACGCCGAGAATGAACGCCAGCGAGGTCATGATGATTGGGCGCAGACGCATGCGGCAGGCTCCGATGGCCGCGTCGACCAGGCTCATGCCCTGTTCGTACTGGGCCTTGGCGAACTCGACGATAAGGATCGCGTTACGCGCCGACAGACCGATGGTGGTGAGCAGGCCGACCTGGAAGAACACGTCGTTGGACAGGCCGCGACCGTAGGTGGCCAGCAGCGCGCCGATAACGCCCAGCGGTACCACCAGCATCACCGAGAACGGGATCGACCAGCTCTCGTACAGCGCCGCCAGGCAGAGGAACACCACCAGCAGCGACAGGGCATACAGCGCAGGCGCCTGCGAGCCGGACAGACGTTCCTCGTAGGACAATCCGGTCCAGGAGAAGCCGACGCCCTCGGGCATCTGCGTGGCGATTTCCTCGACCGCGGCCATGGCGTCGCCCGAGCTGTAGCCGGGGGCCGGGGCGCCGAGGATCTCCACCGCCGAGACGCCGTTGTAGCGCTCCAGCTTCGGCGGGCCGTAAGTCCACTCGCCACTGGCGAAGGCGCTGAACGGCACCATGCGGCCCTGGTCGTTGCGCACGTACCACTTGTTCAGGTCTTCCGGGCTCATGCGCGCTTCGGATACGCCTTGCAGGTAGACCCTTTTCACCCGGCCGCGGTCGATGAAGTCGTTGACGTAGTTGGAGCCCCAGGCAATCGACAGGGTGTTGTTGATGTCCGCCAGTGACAGACCGAGGGCGCGGGCGCGCTCGTCGTCGATCAGCAACTGGTACTGCGGCTCGTCACGCAGGCCGTTGGCGCGCACGCTGTCGAGCACCGGATGCTGGTTGGCCAGTTGCAGGAAGCTGTCACGCGCTTCGTTCATCACCTGGTGGCCGACGCCGGCCTGGTCCTGCAGGAACAGGTTGAAGCCGGTGGCGTTGCCCAGCTCCATTACCGCTGGTGGGGCGAAGGCGAACACCAGGGCGTCGCGGAAGCTGAAGAAGTGCGTCTGCGCACGTTGCGCCAGCGCGGCTACGCCATTCTCCTCACCCGGGCGTTCACCCCAGGGCTTGAGCATGATGAAGGCCATGCCGGAGCTCTGCCCGCGGCCGGCGAAGTTGAAGCCGGTGACGGTGAACACCGATTGGACCGTGCTCGCCTCGTCCTCCAGCAGGTACTGGCGCATCTGATCCACGACCACCTGGGTGCGTTCGGCACTGGAGCCGGCCGGCGTCTGCACCTGGGCGAAGAGCACGCCCTGGTCTTCCTCGGGGAGGAAGGCGGTGGGGATGCGGGTGAACATGAAGGCCATGATGCCGACGATGGCGAGGTACAGCAGTAGGTACGGCGCCTTGCGTTTGAGTACGGCGGCCACACCGCGCTGGTAAGCGTTGGTGCTGCGCTCGAAGGTGCGGTTGAACCAGCCGAAGAAGCCGCGCTTCTCATGGTGCTCGCCCTTGGCGATGGGCTTGAGCATGGTGGCGCACAGGGCCGGGGTGAAGATCAGCGCCACCAGCACCGACAGGGCCATGGCCGAGACGATGGTGATGGAGAACTGCCGGTAGATCACCCCGGTGGAGCCGCCGAAGAAGGCCATCGGCAGGAATACCGCCGACAGCACCAGGCCGATACCCACCAGGGCACCCTGGATCTGCCCCATGGACTTGCGCGTCGCTTCCAGTGGCGACAGGCCTTCCTCGTGCATCACCCGTTCGACGTTCTCCACCACCACGATGGCGTCGTCCACCAGCAGGCCGATGGCCAGGACCATGGCGAACATGGTCAGGGTATTGATGGAGAAACCGAACGCGGCAAGTATGCCGAAGGTCCCGAGTAGTACCACCGGCACCGCCATGGTCGGGATGATTGTGGCGCGCAGGTTCTGCAGGAACAGGAACATCACCAGGAACACCAGCACGATGGCCTCGAACAGGGTCTGTACCACCCCTTCGATGGAAGCCGAGATCACCGGTGTGGTGTCGTAGGGGAAGACCACTTCCATGCCGGCCGGGAAGAACGGCTCGAGATTGGCGATGGTTTCACGCACCGCCTTGGCGGTGTCCAGGGCGTTGGCACCGGTGGCCAGGCGAATCGCCAGACCGGAGGCCGGCAGGCCATTGAACTGCGCGTTGATCGCGTAGTTTTCACCGCCCAGCTCGACCTTGGCGACATCACCCAGGCGCACCTGGGAGCCATCGGCCTGCACCTTGAGCAGAATCTTGCGGAACTCTTCCGGGGTCTGCAGGCGGGTCTTGCCGATGATGGTGGCGTTGAGCTGATTGCCCGGCGACGCCGGCAGCTCGCCGAACTGGCCGGAGGAAATCTGCACGTTCTGCGCCTGGATGGCGCTGCGCACGTCCACCGGGGTCAGTTGGAAGCTGTTGAGCTTGGCCGGGTCGAGCCAGATGCGCATGGCGTACTGCGCACCGAACACCTGGAAGTCGCCGACGCCGCGGGTACGAGAGATCGGGTCCTGCAGGTTGGAGACGATGTAGTCCGACAGGTCCTCGCGGGTCATGCTGCCGTCTTTCGACACCACGCCGATGACCATGAGGAAGTTGCGCACCGACTTGGTCACGCGGATACCCTGTTGCTGCACTTCCTGTGGCAGCAGCGGTGTCGCCAGTTGCAGCTTGTTCTGCACCTGAACCTGGGCGATATCCGGGTTCACCCCCTGTTCGAAGGTAACGATGATCTCCATGCTGCCGTCGGAGTTGCTGGCCGAGCTGACATAGCGCAGGCCGTCGATACCGTTGAGCTGCTGCTCGATCACCTGAACCACGGTGTCCTGTACCGTCTGCGCCGAGGCGCCCGGGTAGCTGACCTGGATGGAAACGGCGGGCGGCGCGATGCTTGGATACTGGTTGATCGGCAGCTTGAGGATGGACAGGCCACCCGCCAGCATGATCACCAAGGCGATCACCCAGGCGAAGATCGGCCGGTCGATAAAGAATCTGGACATTCAGTACTTCTCCGTTAGTCCTGGCCGTTGGCTGGTTCGGCGTCTTGGGCAGGCTGTTCGGTCTTGACGTTCGTCGCCGGCACGGCCTTGACCTCGGCGCCGGGCTGTACGAACTGCAGGCCCTCGGTGATCAGGCGGTCGCCTGCGTTCAGGCCTTCCTCGACCAGCCAGGCGCTGCCGGCGGTGCGATCGGCCTTGAGCACGCGCAGTTCAACCTTGTTGTCTGCACCCACCACCATCGCCGTCGGCTCACCACGCTGGTTGCGGGTCACACCCTGCTGCGGGGCGAGGATGGCGTTTTCCTTGACCCCCGACAGCAGCTCGGCGTGCACGAACATGCCCGGCAGCAGCAGGTGATCTGGGTTGGGGAATACCGCGCGCAGGGTCACCGAGCCGGTGCTTTCGTCCACTGCCACCTCGGAGAATTCCAGGGTGCCTTCATGGGCGTAGCGGCTGCCGTCCTCCAGCTTCAGCGCGACCTTGGCGGCGTTCTCGCTAGCCTTCTGCAGGCGGCCCTCGGCCAGGTCACGGCGCAGGCGCAGCAGTTCCTTGCTCGACTGGGTGACGTCGACGTAGATCGGGTCGAGCTGCTGAATGGTGGCCATGGCGCTCGCCTGGCCGTTGCTCACCAGCGCACCTTCGGTCACGGCGGAGCGGCCGATGCGACCGCCGATCGGCGCCAGCACCTTGGTGTAACGCAGATCGATGCGTGCCTGTTCCAGTGCGGCGTCAGCCTGCAGGGCGGCGGCGTGAGCTTCATCATAGGCCTGTTGGCTGACGGCCTTGTCATTGACCAGCAGCTTGTAGCGATCAGCCAGTGACTTGGCGGACAACAGCGTGGCCTGGGCGCTCTTGTAGGCAGCCTCGTAGGTGGCCGGGTCGATCTGATACAGCTGCTGCCCCGCCTTGACCTCGCTGCCCTCGGTAAACAGGCGCTTCTGAATGATGCCGTTGACCTGTGGGCGCACCTCGGCGATGCGATAGGCGCTGGTGCGCCCCGGCACTTCACTGGTCAGTGCGAAGGGTTTGGCTTCGAGCGTGACCACGCCGACTTGCGGGGTTTGCTGGGGCGGTGGGGCGCTGGATTCCTGGCAGCCGGTGAGACTGAGCATTGCCACGGCGATGGCGGAAACCAAGACAGCGGAGGCTGGCTTCGAGTGCATCTGAGAACCTCGTTTTTATCGAATCATGGCCCAAGGGGCGCGAAGGGGACGAAGGCAGGGGAAAAATCGATGCAGGAATATACTTACATGCGTGAATGTTTGTAAATGCCTAAAGCTGCCTGCATACTCTCGCCCGTCCTTCCTTAGCGAAGGATTACTGCAAGGCAAAAGTAGGTGACAAATGGCCAGAAGAACCAAAGAGGAAGCGCAGGCGACGCGGGTGCAAATACTCGATGCTGCTGAGCGGGTGTTCCATGCCCAGGGCGTTTCCCGTGCGTCGCTGGCCGAAGTGGCGAAAGAAGCCGGCGTCAGTCGCGGCGCCATCTATTGGCATTTCGAGAACAAGGTAGACCTGTTTCAGGCGATGCTCGAACGCCTGCGCCTGCCGCTCGAGGAGCTGGCGCGTGCCAGCGAGAGTGAGGACGAGCCCGACCCGCTGGGCTGCATGCGTGAATTGCTGATCACGGCGCTGACTCGGCTGGCTTGTGAGCCACAGACTCACCGCACCTATGACATCCTGCGCTACAAGTGTGAATACACCGGTGAGCTGCTCGGACTGCGTGAACGCATGCAGGCGCTGAGCCTGGAATGCGACCAGCGCATCGCCAAGGCGCTGAGCAACGCCGTCAACAAGGGCCAGTTACCGAGCGACCTGGACTGTGCGCGGGCGGCCGTCTGTCTGCATGCCTATATGGAAGGTATCGAGTCCAACTGGTTGCTGTTGCCCAACTTCGACCTCGCGCAGCAGGCGCCAGCGCTGGTCGATACCGTGCTGGACATGCTGCGCAGTCCGGCGTTGCGCCTGATGACGGGCGACCTGGCGAGGTAGGGGGCGCCGAGCGCACCGAGGGCTAGCCCGTTTTTTCGGTGCGCACAGCACATCCTGCGTCATTGCAATCAGGGCTGAGGTTCAGCTCGCCTGACGCTGCAAGGGCCAGTCGGGCAGGTTATGCGGCGCGCGCAGCCGCGCTTCGAGTTTGGCAACGAACTGGTGCGCCTCTTCTTCGCTGCGAAAACTCACGCAATGCTGATCCAGGCGCACCTGCCACAGGCATTCGCCGCCCTGATTCTGCGGTTGGACGACAATCTTCATGCTGACCACCTCCTTGAGCTGCGACGAGTCGTCGACGCTACTTGGGGATAGTCAGGATAGTCCGCTTGCATGACCTTTATTCTGACGTGGGTCAAAGGGTCGACCAGCGTTAAGAACGCTTTGCGATAAGCAGCGTGATGGCGGGGGTGGGATGCAAGAGCTGGTGGGCTGAAGCCCACCCTACGCCCACCTTACGGTCGTGCCGTGGGTTGTAGGGTGAGCCAGGCGGCGTTCCGCTTTAGCCCACCACACCGACCCACCACATTCGACTTCACAAACCGCCAGCCTCAGAACCCTTCGAGCACGATCTTGCCCTTGGCCTTGCCACTCTCCAGCAATGCATGGGCGCGACGCAGGTTGGCGGCATTGATGGTGCCGAAATGCTCACCGAGGGTAGTCTTGAGCACGCCGGCGTCGACCAGATCGGAGACCCGCTCCAGCAGACGATGCTGCTCGATCATGTCTGCGGTCTGGTACAGCGAACGGGTGAACATCAGCTCCCAGTGCAGCGACAGGCTCTTGAGCTTGAGTTGCATCACGTCCAGCGGTTGCAGCGGGTCGTCGATTAGCGCCAGACGCCCCTGCGGCGCCAGGCACTCGACCAGTTGCGCGTAGTGCTGGTCGGTCTGGGTCAGGCTGGCGACATGGGTGACCTGGCCGATGCCAATGCGCGCCAGTTCCTCGCTCAGCGGCTTGCTGTGATCGATCACATGATGTGCGCCCAGATCACGGACCCAGGCCTGGGTTTCCGGGCGCGAGGCAGTGCCGATCACGGTCAGGCCGGTCAGGTGGCGCGCCAGTTGGGTGAGAATCGAACCGACGCCACCGGCGGCGCCGACGATCAGCAGGCTCTGGCCTTGATCGGCCGAGCTTTCGGCAACCTGCAGACGTTCGAACAGCAGTTCCCAGGCGGTGATGGCGGTCAGCGGCAAGGCTGCAGCTTCGGCGAACGACAGGCTGCCCGGCATATGGCCAACGATGCGTTCATCGACCAGGTGCAGTTCGCTGTTGGCGCCGGCACGGTCGATGGCGCCGGCGTAGAAAACCTTGTCGCCCGGCTTGAACAGGCTGACCTCACTGCCTACCGCCTTGACGGTTCCGGCTGCATCCCAACCGAGCACCTTGGCGGCACCGTTGTCCGGCGCATCGCCAAGGCGGATAACGCCATGGCGGATCTTGGTGTCGACCGGGTTGACCGAGATGGCTCGAACCTCGACCAGCAGATCGTGCGGGCCCGGAGTGGGATCGGCCAACTGCACGTCCTGCAGCGCTTCGGGATGCTCGGCAGGCAGGGGTTGGTAGTAAGCGACGGCTTTCATGGAAATGCTCCTCTGTGAGAAATCAGGTAAGGGGTTGCAGGGGGAGCAGATCGATGCCCGCAAGCCGCTCGCCGAATGTGTTGGTGAAATGTACAAAGTGAGGCGCTGCGCGGTGCTGGTCCAGTGCCTCGGCGTCGCGCCATTGTTCGATCATCACGAACTGGTGCGAGTCCTCCTTGTTGCGGTGCAGTGCGTACTGCAGGCAGCCTGGCTCGGCGCAAGTGGCCGTGACCAGACGTTGCAGGCCCGCGGCCACTGCCTCGGCATGTCCTGGCAGGGCATTGATGGTGGCGATCAGTGTGAGAGCGGTGGTCATGGTTGGCTCCGGTGGAGGTATTGGAACCATGTTCGTTTATTTGTGTGGCAAGAAAAATAGGCTGGTAATAGAGTCTCTTTCATCATTTTTTTGAAAGTGAATGGCCATGCTTCGCTTCGACGACCTGCAACTCTTCGTGCGTACCGCCGAAACCGGCAGCCTGTCCGCTGCGGCGCGGCTGCTGGATGTTTCGCCAGCTGTGGCCAGCGCCGCCCTCAAGCGTCTGGAGCAGCAGCTGCAGGTGCGCCTGCTGGCGCGTTCGACGCGCAGCCTGCGCCTGACGCCCGAGGGCGAGCTGTATCTGGTGCATGCCCGGCTGGCGTTGCAGAGCCTCGAGGAAGGGCGCCAGCAACTGGTCGGCAGCCAGGAGGGGATTTGCGGCGTATTGCAGCTGTCGGCGCCGTCGGATCTGGGGCGCAATACGTTGTTGCCCTGGCTCGACGCGTTCCAGGACGAGCATCCGCAACTGCAGCTGCGTCTGCTGCTGGCCGACCGGGTGGCCGACCTGTTCCGTGAGCCGGTGGACATCGCCCTGCGTTACGGCGCACCGGAGGATTCCAGCCTGGTGGCGCTGCCGGTGGCACCGGAGAATCGTCGGGTGCTCTGCGCTTCACCTTCCTATCTCGCCCGGCACGGTTCGCCGCGCAGCGTAGAGGAGCTGCATCAGCACAACTGCCTGCTCTATATGTTGCATGGCCGTGCTTATGATCGCTGGCACTTTCAGGATGGCAAGCGCGAGGTACTGATGAATGTCGCGGGTGACCGCGTCTGCGACGATGCCGATGTCACCCGGCGCTGGGCCGTGGCCGGGCGGGGTGTGGTGTACAAGTCCTGGCTGGATGTCGCCGAAGACGTGTGCGAAGGGCGCCTGCAGGTGCTGCTGCCGAACTGGCTGGGCGAGCCGACGCCCCTGTATCTGGTGTGCGCGCACCGTGCTCAGCTGAGCAAGGCGGTGCATCTGCTGCGCGAATTCGTGCAACTGCGCTGCCAGCGTTTGCTGGACGCTGCGCCATGGCGTTAGCACTTGATGCGATAAAGCCAGCAAGCCCTGCTAGACTCTCGTATGCAGTGCCTGCGGCAACGCACCGCAGTGTCGCGCTGCCATCCTCTGTTTAGAGTCGCGCCCCATGAAACTGGCCCGCCAAGACCGCTCACTGACCGCCTGGGTGCTGTACTTCAGCATCCTGTTCAGTGCATTCGTCTGCGCGATCAGCCACGGCCAGATGGCCGGCATGCAGCTCAGTGGTCTGGATGGCCAGTACTGCTCGTTCGATGGCAACTTCGGCGCGGGCGCCGACCTCGACGGTTCCGGCATCGTCGCGCCGAACCCGGCCACCGGTTCCAACTGTGCGCTGGCCAGCCTGTTCAGCGCGATCATTCTCGCTGCCTTCTTCGGCCTGCTCGGCCTGCTCGGGTTGCTGGCTGCCGAGCGCAGTTGGTCGGCATCCGCGCTGCATCTGCCGCGCATCACCCGTTATCGTTGGCCTCCGGCCAATCCCCGCGCTTCTCCTTTCTTCGCCTGATCCATCCGCCCGTTCCGGGCGTCCCTATCATGCGAATGCCTGACCGCGCGTCGACGACCGCGGTGGGCTGGAGAAAGCTTCATGGCGTCTTCCCCCGATTGCACCGCGCCTGCTCGTGCGGCCCCGCCTTTCTACAACCTGGCCTGGCGCTGGCATTTCTATGCCGGGTTGTTCGTTATCCCGTTCATGATCCTGCTGTCGATCACCGGGATCATCTACCTGTTCAAACCGCAGCTCGATACCTGGATGTATGCCGACCTGATGCAGGTGTCGGTCGCCGAGCAGCGCCTCAGTGCCGATCAGCAACTGGCTATCGTCCGCGAAGCCTATCCGCAGGCAGTGGTCAGCAAATACCTGCCACCCGCTGCACAGGATCGCAGTGCGCAGTTCGTGATCAACCGGGACGGCCAGGAGCTGAACCTGTTCGTCGATCCCTACAACGACAGCGTTCTCGGCACCCAGGACGCTCTGTGGAATCTGCAGACGGTGGTGCGCAAGCTGCACGGTGATCTGCTGATCGGCACCGTTGGTGACCGTCTGATCGAACTGGCCGCGGGCTGGGGCATCGTGCTGGTGGTATCCGGCCTGTACCTGTGGTGGCCGCGCGGCAGCGGCGGGGCGGGTGTGTTGTGGCCACGTCTGAGCGCAGGGGGGCGCCTAAGGCAAGTTGTTCGGCCTGGCCAACCAACTGCTGATGGCGGCGGTCTGCCTGCTGATCATCTTCAGCTACGTCAGCGGCCTGGTGCTGTGGTGGAAACGCCGCCCGGCCGGACGCTTCGGTGTGCCGCCGCTGCGCCACGATCTGCCGCGCTGGAAGACCGCCATCGGCGTGATGATCGTGCTCGGTGTGATCTTCCCGCTGGTCGGCGCTTCGCTACTGCTGGTCTTCGTTCTTGACTGGTTACTCTCGCGCTTTCGCCAACTGCGGCCATCGACCCGGCCGCTGGCATGAGTGAACAGTTTGCTCGTCGCAAGACGTTGTACGCTCGACCCATGATTCGATTCCAAACCAGGAGGCAACACCCCATGACCCTGAAGAAAACCCTGCTCGGCCTCACCCTGCTGCTGCCGACGCTGTTGGTGCAGGCCCACGAGTACGATGCAGGCCAACTGCATATCGACCACCCCTGGTCGCGCGAGATGCCGCCGGTGGCGCCGACTGCTGCCGCTTATTTCGTCATCCACAACAAGGGCAGCGAAGCCGATCGTCTGCTCAGTGTCAGCACCCCGGTGGCCGGCAAGGCCGAGTTGCACGAGCATGTGCATGCCGATGGCGTGATGAAGATGCAGCAGGTGCAGGACGTGGCCATCCCCGCTGGTGGCGAGGTGAAGTTCGAGCCCATGGGCTATCACGTCATGCTGTTCAACCTGAAGCAGCAGGCCAAGGATGGTGAGCGCTTCCCGCTGACCCTCAACTTCGAGAAAGCCGGTGCTGTCGAGGTCGAGGTCGCCGTGCAGAAAGATGCGCCGGCAGGCCATGATCATGCTGCCGGTCATGATGCAGGCAAGCACCAGCACTGATGCTGTTCACGGCACGCAGGCGCACGCTCGCCGCCCAGCTTGGGCTGCTGGCGTTCGTCCTCATCATGCTGGCGCCACTGGCGTCGCAACTGTGTGCCGAGCCAGCTGACTGGCGCTGGCTGAACGAGCTTGGCTGTCATGACGGGGCGGGCAGCGTGCCGGCCCCAACGAGCAGCTCCAGCCCAGTGTTGCAGGTGGATGCCTGCGGCTACTGCTCGCTGCTCTCGCATTGTCCGGTGCTGGCCGACAATGGCTCGGTGCTAGCGAGCCGCTTGGAGTTATCTCGCGATACCACCCTGAGGTTGCCTGAGCGACCGCTGCCGGGCGCCAACTTTCCTCATGCGCTGTCACGCGCACCGCCGATGCGCACCTGAAGTCACCACTCCCATGAGGCCGTTACCAGGCCTCTTCGCCAATCGACTTTTCAGGTATCCGCATGTCCGTTTCCTTCGTTTCGGGCGCCGCTTCCGTGCGCGCTCGTTTTCCCCTGTCCGTTCTGGCCGTAGCCTGCGGCCTGTGTTCCATGACTGCCCTGCAGGCTGCCGAGGAGCCTGTGCACGAACTGCCGCCCACGGTGATCACGGCAATCCAGCAAAGCTCGCCGCTGACCGTGGTGGCCGACCCCAAGGATCCACGCCAGCCGGTGCCGGCCAGCGATGCGGCCGACTACCTCAAGACCATTCCCGGTTTCTCCGCGATTCGCAGCGGTGGCAGCAACAGCGGTCCGGTGTTGCGCGGCCTGTTCGGCTCGCGTCTGCTTCTGCTCACCGATGGTGGGCAGATGATCGGCGCCTGCCCGGGGCGGATGGATGCACCCAGTTCCTACATCTCACCGGAAACCTTCGATCGGCTGACCGTGACCAAGGGGCCGCAAACCGTGATCTGGGGGCCGGGCGCGGCAACGTGGTGGGGCAGGACTTCGCCGACAGCGCCGGCTTCGGCGTGCTCTCGCTCAATGGCGCCTACCGCGTCAGCCAACAGGTCAAGCTCAGCGCCGGTGTGGATAACCTGCTCGACAAGAACTACGCCGAGCACCTCAACCTGGCTGGTGATGCTGGCTTCGGCTTCCCGGCCGACACCCGCATCGACGAGCCGGGCCGCACCTTGTGGGCCAAGGTCGATTTCGACTTCTGAGCCTTCGCTAGCCCGGAGCTACGAAGCGTAGCGATCCTCTCGTAGGAGCCCGCTTGCGGGCGATTGGCGCTTGCACAATGCGGATCGCCCGCAAGCGGGCTCCTACGTTTGGCCGGGCACGGTAGCCACCTTTCCCGGATTGCATCCGGGCTACGGTTTTGTGTGCGCTAATAGAGCCTTAAGGTTCAGGCGCGAGAGTGGTCCTCGCAGACACATTTTCCCCTGCACCGAAGAGGACTACACCATGCGCAAACTGCTTCTGCTGTCTCTGGCTCTGGCCAGCCCGTTGACCTTCGCTGCCACGCAATGCACCACTGCCGACAAGTCGCAGTGGCAGGATCAGGACAAGTTCCAGGCCGACCTCAAGGCTCAGGGCTACCAGATCAAGAAGTTCAAGGTCACGGGCGGCAACTGCTACGAAATCTACGGTTTCGACAAGGACGGCAAGAAGGTCGAGATTTACTTCGATCCGGTCAGCGGCAAGCCGGTCAAGAGCAACGTAGAAGGCTGATGAGCGCCGCGACCGTGCGCCTGTGGGACCCAGTGGTGCGCTTGTTCCACTGGTCCCTGGCCGGCGCTTTCCTGGCCAACTACTTCTTTACCGAAGAGGGTGAAGACTGGCATCGCTGGCTCGGCTATTACGCCGTGGCCTGGCTGGCGATCCGCCTGGTATGGGGTTTCGTCGGCACGCCGGCGGCGCGCTGGGCGGATTTCTGGCCGACCCCGGCACGCCTCGGTGCGCATCTGCGTGCATTGATTGGCGGGCAGCCGTATCACCGTCTCGGGCACTCGCCGCTGGGCGCGCTGGTGATGATCCTGATGATGGGGTTGATGCTCGGCCTGGGTGTGACCGGCTTTCTGATGGAGGAGGTCGATTATTTCTGGGGCGCGGATCTGCCGCTGCAAATCCACAAATTCTGTGCCAACGGCCTCATGGCAGTGGTCGGCTTGCATATCGCCGCCGCCTTGTTCGAGAGCTATCGGCTGCGCGAGAACCTGCCGTTGTCGATGGTGACTGGCAAGCGGCGCAAGCTCTCGGAACACTGATACTACAGTCGCGGCTGAAGCCCCTCCCACAGTACCCGCGCTCCGTGGGAGGGGCTTTAGCCGCGATGAGCCTTGCTCAGGCCAGGCGCGCGTCCAGGCTGTTCTGTGCCAGGCGTTTGGCCTGTGCCTCGGTCATGCCCAGGTGTTCGTGCAGAGCGGCGAAGTTCTCGCCGACGTAGCCGCCGAAGTAGGCCGGATCATCCGAGTTCACCGTCACCTTCACGCCGCGCTCGAGCATCTCGAGGATGTTGTGCTGGCCCATGTGCTCGAACACACAGAGTTTGATGTTGGACAGCGGGCAGACGGTCAGCGGAATCTGTTCGTCGATGATGCGCTGCATCAGCCGTTCGTCTTCGATGGCGCGCACGCCATGGTCGATGCGCTTGATCTTGAGCAGGTCCAGCGCTTCCCAGATGTACTCGGGCGGGCCTTCCTCGCCAGCGTGCGCCACCGCGTGCAGACCTTCGCTACGTGCCTTGGCGAACACCCGCTCGAACAGCCGTGGCGGGAAGCCCTTCTCCGAACTGTCGAGGCCGACGCCGATAAAGGCATCGCGGAACGGCATGGCCTGCTCCAGGGTCTTGAACGCCTCGTCCTCGGGCAGGTGACGCAGGAAGCTGAGGATCAGGCCGTGGCTGATGCCCAGTTGCTTCTCGCCGTCGCGCAGCGCCTGCTGGATACCGCGCAGTACCACCTCGAAGGGAATGCCGCGGTCGGTATGGGTCTGCGGGTCGAAGAAGGGCTCGACGTGAATGACGTTCTGCGCCTTGCAGCGCTGCAGGTAGGCCCAGGTCAGGTCGTAGAAATCCTGCTCGCTGCGCAGCACGTTGGCGCCGGCGTAATACAGGTCGAGAAATTCCTGCAGGTTGTTGAAGGCATAGGCCGCGCGCAGGGTCTCGACATCGGCCCAGGGCAGGGCGATCTGGTTGCGTTCGGCCAGGGCGAACAGCAGCTCGGGCTCCAGCGAGCCCTCCAGGTGCAGGTGCAGTTCGGCCTTGGGCAGGGCGTTCAGCCATTCGGGCATGGTCGGTTCTCGTTGTCAGGCTTTGTAATGGGCAAAGTTTAACCGGTGGGACAGGATTGTGCTGCGTCGATGGGGAGCGCTCAGGGGGTACGGCTTTTCTTCTCTCCTCCCGCACGCTGCAACTGGAACTTATATCCCGGTCCGCTCTGCCTGTAGGAGCCCGCTTGCGGGCGATCAATTTGTCCGAGCTCTTATCGCCCGCAAGCGGGCTCCTACAGAACGGCTGTCAACTGGGTAGCTCCTCACGGCGATCGCTTCGCTCTTATCGTTCCCACGCCGGAGCGTGGGAGCCATCATCAGCCCTGCGCTTCCTCACGCCGATAGGCATAGGTATCGGCGAAGCGCGACAGCAGGTACTCGGCGCTGGTCACCGGCGTGTACTTGGCTGGGTCATCCGCGCTGGAGCAGTTCGGCAGGCAGTCGATCAGCGTGTCGGGATGCGGTTCGGCGAAGAACGGCATCGAGTAGCGATCCACTCCCAGCGGGCTGATCACGCGATGTGGCGTCGAGGTGTAACGGTTGTTGCTCCAGCGCGCCATCATGTCGCCGATGTTGACCACGAAGCTGCCGGCAATCGGTGGTGCGTCGATCCACTCGCCATCGCGTGCACGCACCTGCAGGCCGCCGGCATCGTCCTGGTAGAGCAGGGTGATGCAGCCGTAATCGGTGTGCGCGCCAGCGCCCTGTTGCTCGGCGCTGGTGGCGGTGTGGCGCGGCGGATAATGGATCATGCGCAGCACGCTGATCGGCTCATGGAAGCGCGCCTCGAAGAAGTCGTGCTCGATGTCCAGCGCCATGGCCATGGCGCGCAGCAGGGTCTTGGCCAGGTCCTGCATGTCGGCGTAATGCTGTTCCATCAGCTCGGCCCAGCCGGGCATATCCGGGTGACGGTTCGGCCCGCGCAAGGGTTTGCCTGCCAGCACCTCGGGGTGATCGGCGGGCATGTGAAAACCCATGTCGAAGGTTTCCTTGAGGTCGCTCGGCTTGCTCGGGTCGAGCTGCTCGGTGGCGATGGCGCCGTAGCCACGATGGTGGGTGGTCTGGGTGATATCGATCCTGAGTTTCTCTTCGGCGGGCAGTGCGAAGAAGGTCTTCGCCGCACTGAGCAGGGCGTCGATGCGCTCGACGCCGATAGGGTGACCGACGATGTAGAAGAAGCCCCAGTCGCGGCAGGCGCGATCGATCTGCTCGGCGACGGCAGGCCAGGCCGAAGCGTCGTCGGCGTAGAGCGGGGCGATGTCGATGATGGGTAATGCGTTCATGTTGAGCCTCGGGTGGGCGTTGCTGCGAGTCTTCTCGTACCCAGGGCAGCGGAAAGGGGGATCGGGTGAGATCCCCTTGATGCGGTTCTGCTTTTGCAGGGACGGCATCGGTGGTTGCTCGGTGGCGGGTTGCACCCGCCCTACAGTGCGACGGTGCATGTAGGGCGGGTGCAACCCGCCAATCGTTTACTTCGGCATTTCAGCCTTCACGTTTTCCACGTAGTAGTTCATCGAGGCCAGCTCGGCGTTGGTCGCGCTCACGCCCTCGGCGATGCGCACCGCGCCGCTCTGATCCTTGATCGGGCCGGTGAAGGGGTGGAACGCGCCGCTGCGAATGTCGGCGATGATCTGCTCGGCCTCGCCCTTCACGTCAGCCGGCACCAGGTCGCTGATCGGCAGCTCGATGGTGTCCTCGGCCAGGCCGCCCCAGAAGTCCTGCGGCTGCCAGGTGCCGTCGATCACCGCCTGGGTGGATTTGACGTAGTGCGGGCCCCAGTCGTTGACGATGGAGGTGAGCACGGCCTTCGGCCCGAAGTGGGCCATATCCGAGGCGTAGCCGACGGAGTAGATGCCACGGCGCTCGGCGGTCTGGATCGGCGCCGGGCTGTCGGTGTGCTGGAACATCACGTCCACGCCCTGATCGATCAGCGCGTTGGCGGCGTCGGATTCCTTGCCCGGATCGAACCAGGTGTTGACCCACACCACCTTGATCTCGGTGCCCGGGTTGTATTTGTCCAGGGCCAGCTGGATGGCGTTGATATCGCGGATCACCTCGGGGATCGGGAAGGAGGCGACGTAGCCGACTTTCTTGGTCTTGGTCATCTTCGCCGCGAGGAAGCCGCCAACGTAGCGACCCTCATAGGAGCGCGACAGGTAGGTGCCGACGTTCTTGTCCTGCTTGTAGCCGGTGGCGTGTTCGAAGGTCACCTTGGGGAATTGCTTGGCCACCTTGATGGTGGGATTCATGTAGCCGAAGGAGGTGGTGAAGATCAGGTCGAAACCACCCTTGGCCATGTTGCGGATCACCCGCTCGGCGTCGGCGCCTTCCGGTACGTTCTCGACGAAGCTGGTGGTGACCTTGTCGCCCATTTCCTTGATCAGCATTTGCCGGCCCTGTTCGTGCTGGTAGGTCCAGCCGTGGTCGCCGATGGGGCCGATGTAGACGAAGCCGACCTTCAGCGGGTCGGCGGCGGAGGCGCTGAGCATGGCGCCAAAGCCCAGGGCGGCGACGAGGGTGCGCAGCAGCGGTTTCTTGCTCTTCTTGTGCATGGTGGGTACAGCTCCAGTCTTGGTGTTGGGGTGGCCGTTGGTTGGCTGATCCCCTGACTGCAAAAAGCTGACCAACAAGACAGATAGGCGAGGCAACGGCGTTCTGCTTGTGCGCCTGCTCAGGAGTTGGGGCGGTATTGGTGCGCGGCAGACTTGTATGGCGTGTTGTGGTGCGTCGCTCCTGGGCTCGCACTGATGAAACGACGGTCGCGGCTGAAGCCCCTCCCACAGGTTGGCGCTGTTCTTGTGGGAGGGGCTTTAGCCGCGACCTAGCCAGTGCTGCTGCCTTGTGGTGTACAAAGAATGACTGGTCTTGCGAGCCACCA